>JAFOSK010000065.1 GCA_017392945.1 Treponema sp. | reverse complement strand
TCTTCAAAGATAACTTCATCCATGCGGCTACCAGTTTCTACAAGAGCAGTAGAAATGATTGTCAAAGAACCGCCTTCTTCGATATTGCGGGCAGCACCAAAGAAGCGTTTTGGACGATGCAATGCATTAGAATCAACACCACCAGAAAGAACCTTTCCAGAGGTAGGAACTGTAACGTTATAAGCACGGGCAAGACGTGTAATAGAATCAAGAAGAATAACAACGTCCCGCTTGTGTTCAACGAGGCGCTTTGCTTTTTCAAGAACCATTTCAGCAACCTGAACATGGCGTGTAGCCTGTTCATCAAATGTTGAAGAAATAACTTCTCCCTTGATTGCGCGTTCCATTTCTGTAACTTCTTCCGGACGTTCATCAATCAAAAGAACGATTAAATAAACTTCAGGATGATTTGTTGTAATGGAATTTGCAATTTTCTGCATCAAAGTTGTTTTACCGGCTTTTGGAGGTGCAACAATCAAAAGACGCTGACCTTTACCAATTGGGCTGAACAAATCAACGATACGGCTTGATACTTCTGTAGAAATTGTTTCGAGTCTGAGTTTTTCTTTTGGATATAAAGGAGTAAGGTTTTCGAAAGGAATGCGAGTCTGAGCTACGCGAGGTTCATCAAAGTTTACAGTTTCAATTCTGAGAAGAGCAAAGAATCTTTCCCCTTCTTTTGGACTTCTGGTCTGGCCGTAAACAGTATCGCCTGTTTTTAGATTGAACAAGCGAATCTGACTAGGAGAAATATAAATATCATCAGGTCCAGGAAGATAGCTGTTCTGCGGAGATCTCAGGAACCCATATCCGTCAGGAAGAATTTCAAGCGAACCAGAAGCAAAGATAATTCCACCATGTTCTGAATGTGCTTTTAAGATTATAAAAATAAGCTCCTGCTTTTTCATCGGAGCAAGGTCATCTGCATTAAAACCATATTTTGTAGCAAGATCACGCAGTTCATGCATACCCATTGCTGTAAGATCATTGATCAATAGACGTGGTCTATTTGCATTTTCATCAGTACCGTCACCAGACATCTGCATTATAGAAGGATCTACAGTACCTGTTGGAACCGGCATATCCGTATGAAACCCTCGCCTGTTCATATTTGGAGTACGGCGATATGTTGTGTTATTCTGGCGGTTATTATTCCATCTTCCCTGCTGGTGATTATTTTCAGAATCTGACTGCTGTTCTGGATTTTCTTCAGAAACAGCCTGAGCCGGTTGAACAGTCCTTACCGCTACTTTTTTCCTTGGACGAACAATTTTTATTTTTTTAGGTTCCTGTTCTGCACCACCATTTGAAGAATCCGCCCCACTCTCAGAATCAGAAAAATCCGTAGATCCTGCAGAATTTTCCTCATTTTCTTCCGGTGAATAATTACTTTCGTCCGCTGAATAGTCATCCCCGTCACTGGAAATAGATTCAGAAGCCTCATAAGATTCCGGCTGTGCATCAAAATTAAGTTGATTCTGCATCTCACCGTTTTGTGTTAATTCTTCCGAATTTTCTTCAGTTTTACGCCGTCTACTAAAGGCCATTTAAAACTCCATAAAATTTTTAAAGATTTTATATATGAAAAGATTTATATTAGACTTAAAAAAGAATTATAAAAAAACTTATTAATTAGTAATACAACTAATTTTTTTGTCTGTCAACAAAGAAATAAAAACTATTCGATAATATCAGTTCTCAAAACCATTGCCTGCTTGTATTCAGCACTAGCAGAAGCAAAAAGGTCTTCCTCCGGAATTTTATCGAGCATAGTGATCTGCCCCTCGAAATTCACATTATTTTCTATACGAAGACGGGCTGTAACTATATCACCTATAACAGAGCCACCGTTGCAAATTTCAACCCTTTCAGAAGCTTCAATATTCCCAGTAACAGAACCAGAAATAACGATTGAACGGGCAGATATTTTTTCTACAGTACAAATAGAATCCTTTGAAATTTCAAGATTACCCGTAGCTTTGATTCTGCCGTTGAATTTTCCTGTAATAATAAGGTCATCGCTGAATTCAAGAACACCGTCAAATTCTGTTTCAGGTCCAAAAACCGTAAGAGTCTTGCGTTCTTCATCCATTACTTTTTCATTAATTTCTTCTGACATATGTTAATTTTATATTATTTCTTTTTGCATGGCAAGCGAAGTGAAATTTTTCACAAAAGCCGCTTCTACTAGTCCACTGCCTTAACTTCAAGCTCCCAAAGAGCTTTTTTCATTTCCTGACCAGCTCTGAAAGCTGCAACATAGTGAGGTGCAACAGAAAGCTGCTCACCCGTTTTTGGATTTCTTGCAACAGAACGCCCTTTTCTGAGACGCGGCTCAAAAGTCCCAAAACCACGAAGCTCTATAGTTGAACCATTTTCCAAAGAAGCCTTAACTTCTTCCAAAAACTTTTCAATTATTTCCTGGATCTTATATTTTTCAAAATCAGATTTAAAATATATCGCTTCAACCAAATCGTTCTTTGTAACTTTTTTAGAAGCCATTCTACACCTCATAAAAATCGACAGGACTCCGGTTTAAAAATCTCCTGCGAAACAAGTAACTCTCCAAAATATACTTAAAAAATATTCAAGAAATATTCCATAACATAAAAAATCCAGTTGAGTTTCCTCAACTGGATTTCAGACAATAACTCAAAAAAGTTATTTAGCTGCACTAGCAGCGAATGAAACATTGTAAAGTTTCATCATTCTTGACTTTTTGCGAGAAACAGCGTTTCTAGAAAGAACACCCTTGCTGCGAGCTGAATCAAGTTCGCTTACAAGTGTCTTAAGCTTAGATTCTGCAAGAGCCTGATCTTTTGCATGAACAGCTTCAACAAACTGTTTTGCATATGTTTTGCAAGTGCTCTTAATAGCCTTATTATGAAGTCTTCGAACTTCACTCTGAGCATAACGCTTTTCTGCAGATGATTTCTTAGTTGCCAAAGGGGACCCCCAAAAAAAAGTTAACTTTTAGTATATTAATAAAGCCGCCTTTTTTTGTCAATCAGCTCAATATTTTTCAGGATTAAAATTTTATGAAGCACCATACCTTGTTTAGGGTGATTAAAGAATTGACTAAGATTTTTATAAACGATATATTATTTATCTAATACGTATTAATCTTTTATGGAGGAACACCATGGCCGGAGCAAGTAAGAACTCTCGTACAACTGTTGCAACACAGAAATTCACATGCCCAGATTGCGGCGGCGAAATCGTTATGAAGACTTTGTATGAATCTGGAAAGCTTAAGAACATTGCAGAATGCTCAAAATGCAAACGTACAGAAAGACGTCCAAAAGATTTCAAATAATCTTTAACTAAAAAATAAAAAAGGACTGCACAGCAGTCCTTTTTTATTTTTTAGATTTTATTCACCGCGGCATGGAAATGCCACAGTTCAATTACCTCTGATCAGCCGGAAGCTTTCTCCACTGTTCAAGCTGCTCTTGAATAAGACGACGGCTTTCTTCAAGAATATAAACCTCTTCTTCCTTTGTCTTAGGACTATCAAACACCTTAAGAACCTTTACTCGGTAGCAGCCGTTACGCAGTTCGGTCATTATTTTGTTCATATCACGGATCTGATATCCGCCATCAAGCGCACATGCAACGACAGGAAGACCAGTTGATTCATTCAACTTTCTGAAACCTGCGGAATAAAATTTTCCTACATTCCCATCACGGGTTCTTGTTCCTTCCGGGAATAAAATAGGAATCTGCCCTGTAAGCATAACTCTCTTACCGAATTCCTCAATAACCTTCATAGCCTGCATAGGACTTCCTCTTCTCGGAACCATACAATGCTGCTGAGCCCTGAGCATTTCAGAAACAAGAGGAATATGACGGCTAAGATTATCTTTTGCAACAAAACGGACATTCCGTTCCCGTAAAAATTTCATGTAGCATGGAATATCAAAAAGACTTTGATGATTTGAAATAATTATATACTGCTCCGGAAGGATTTTTTTTGATTCATTATATCCAAAAAAATGAAAATCCATATAAAATCTTAGAATTGCAAAAACACGCGGAGCAAGCACTTTTACAATATAATTTGAAATAGCTCTGCACCAGGGCTTACTTATTGGATAAGCTATGATATTCAAAATTGATGCAGGTCCAACTGCCGCAAAAAGACACAAAAGAGCTATAATACTTAACACAGAGTTCTCCCAAAAATTATATATTATTCAATTTTATAATCTAAAAAAATGCATGTCAATCAATTTAAGAAAAGATAAAATCTGTTACTGTTGAACATATTTTTTCCAAAGGAGCATACAGTCGCCTGCACTCCGGGACAGAAGCCATAAATACAGAACCGTACTGCTTTGTATAGAGCCGTCTATCCAATACAATAATGCTTCCGCGATCGGAACTTCTTCTCATAAGCCGGCCTATTCCCTGTCTGAATTTTATAACAGCCTCAGGAACACTAAGTTCCATGAATGAAGAGCCGCCTCTCTTTCTTATAGCTTCAGATCTTGCAGTAAACACAGGATCATTAGGAACTGAAAACGGCAATTTTACTATTATGACCTGACTTAAGGATTCCCCGGGAACATCCACACCCTGCCAGAAAGAATCCGTTGCAAACAGGACACTTGAGACATCATTCTTAAACCTCTCCAGAATACGTGCATTATCATCGCTTCCCTGCCGTAAAAGCACACCATCAAAATTTCTGAGCATACGGGAAGCACTGTTATAAGCACTTCTAAGAGAATCATACGATGTAAACAAAACCAGAGTTCTGCCTTCAGCAGCCTCTATGAGCCGGACAACGGCGCTCTCTATCCACTGCTGAAAGACGAATGAATCTTCCGGAAGGGGGGCATCTTCAGGTACTGCAAAAAGCATGTTCTTTTCATAAGGAAACGGAGACGGAAATTCCCCTGTAAAAAGCCTTTCCCTATCGCAATATGCGGCTCCTGAACGCCTCAGCCAATATCCAAAATCCCTGCCAGACTTCAAAGTTGCAGAAGTACAGACAACGGACTCCATAGGCTCAAACACCCCTTGATTCATAAGAGAAGCAATATCCAAAGGTGTTTCTGTAAAAGCAAGATATACAGAATCCCCTCCATCTTTTACCATATCCTTTGGAAGACTTTTCTTTGAAATCCAGAAAACCTTATCCTGCTTTTCGTCCCATACACAAAAATCCCTTAAGATTCCTGAAAAATCCTCCAAACGGCGCACAAGAATTTTTGTTTCAAAATAAGCGGGAACACTCCTGTCCGCCTCATCAATTCCTTCCATTATGAGACGACACAATCCTGTAAATTTCTCCAAATCTCCAGAAAGAGTATTACAAAGAGTCAGCACAGGTCCAAACGCTCTAGCAGTTCCTGAAAAAAGACGCAGCGTATAGTCCTTATGCATAAGATCAAGTACAGAAATCTCCAGATTCGCTATATCCGTTTTTATGCGGTTTATAAGTTCGTATGCATCCACAGCATTTTCTTCTGCCGAAGAAAGAATGGAAAGCGTACACAGATGACCGCTTTCAGAATTTTTCCGCCGCCTGTAAAGCTGATTCAACTGCTTATTAACTTTAAAACGATTAAAACTTTCGCTGAAAAAGCTAGTTGCGGCACTTTCTATTCCATGAGCTTCATCGAAAATTATGCGCCTGTAAGCCGGCAGAACAGCCGTTTCATCGTAACCAACACCATGAAGCCTTGATTCAATATCAGCAAAGAGCAGATGGTGATTTACGACAAGAATATTTGCACCAGCAGCTTCCTTTCTCATTTTCATTACAAAACAGTCAGAATGAAACGGACACCTCATTCCCATACATGCATCGCTTTCAGAATTTATTCTTCCCCATAAACTTTCCGACGGCATAAAAGAAAGATCGCTTCGACTTCCCGTTGAAGTAGATTCAACCCATTCACTTATTTTATCCAGGATTTCCACATCATCATCAAAAAGTTCACGCTGGGCAGTAACATCCGCAAACCTTCTGCGACAAACATAATTCTGACGCCCTTTCATTAAAACAAATTTTACAGGTTTTCCGATAATCTTCTGAGCCTGGGGAATATCCTTTTCACAAAGCTGCTGCTGCAGATTTATCGTTCCAGTAGAAATTACAATCCGCTCTTTATTATTCAATGCCCAGATCATCGCAGGAATCAGATATGCATAAGATTTTCCGACTCCGGTTCCAGCCTCAAATACACCGACCGCATTGCGGTTAAAGGATTCAGCAATATGCTTTAACAGCTCTATCTGAACAGGTCGCTCCTCAAAATTTTCAGAAATCACGGACAAAGGACCACCCTCTGCAAGGTAAGAACCTGCAGATTCAACATCAAGAGGTCGCAAAACACGAAGTTTTACAGGCTCAACAACAACATAGAGTTCAGAACAGTCATTATTAACAATATAAAACCCCTGTCCTCTTTCGCTTGCCTGAGAAGCTGCTGCAATATCAGCATCAGAAGGAACAAGACGGCCGGACGGATGATTATGAATGAGAACAGAACATTTTCTGCCCTCATCGAGCTGAACAGGAACAGAATGTTCATTACCATTTGCAGCAGCAAAAGCAGAAACTACAAGTCCATCGGAATTTATTTCACCAGCAAAAAAAACTTCGTTATTTCCAGATTCCCTGATTTTTGTTTTTATATAGGAGACAACTTCAGGGGTAAAACAAGTCTCCGGATTGTTAGAATTATTCCGCTCCATCGTTTTTTAACCCAAAAAAAAATATAACTGCTCTGTCATGTTCTGCACAAAAAAAAAGACAGACAAACTTTTTTCAATTATTACAAGTAACAAATACGAGGGTCAAGACATACTTAAGCACAAAGCCCTGACTTCATCATTTTTAAAGATTTGCATCAAATCCTAAATATAAAAAAAGGACTCTATAAAGAGTCCTTAAAACATCTCCTAGCAGAATTGAACTGCTGTTGTCGGGATGAAAACCCGATGTCCTAACCACTAGACGAATGAGACATGTGGATATACATTACAAAATTTCCAAATTGTAGTCAATAGAAATATCAGATAAAATTAAAATTTATTTCCTTACATTTTCATATCAAATTTTTCAATAAGCTTTGCATGGAGGTTTTCTAGCCCAGGTTCTTC
>JAFOSK010000064.1 GCA_017392945.1 Treponema sp. | reverse complement strand
AATTTCTCACTCTGTAAACGAGAATTCTTCTCACAAGGAGGCTGTAAATGCTTAAGAGCGAACTTGAATCTTTGAGAAATGAAATCATTCAGACTAGTGGTGTAAATCCTAAAAAATGTATGGTTTGCGGTAAGTGCTCTGGTACTTGCCCTAACTATGATTCTATGGAATATCATCCACATCAGTTTGTTCAGATGGTAGAAAAAGGCGAAATTGAACCTTTGCTCAAGACAAAATCAATTTACGCATGTCTTTCATGTTTTGCCTGCCTTGAACGATGTCCTCGTCAGGTTGAACCAGTAAAGATTATCGAAGCCGTTCGTCTTATGGTAGAAGGTCAGCGTGGTCCACATCACCTTGATCCTGTTCAGGTTCCTGAATATTTGGACGAAGATATGCCACAGCAGGCTATCGTAAGTGCTTTCAGAAAGTACAAGAAATAAGGAGTGACAGAAGAAAATGGAAAGAATTGGTGTTTTTGTATGTCACTGTGGTACTAACATTGCAGGCACTGTTGACGTAGCAAAAGTAGCAGAAGAACTTGGAAAGGTAGACGGAGTTGTTTATTCAACTAACTACACTTACATGTGTTCATCTGCCGGTCAGAAAATGATTGAAGACCATATCAAAGAAGATAAGCTTACAGGTGTTGTTCTTTGTTCATGTTCTCCACGTATGCATGAAAAAACTTTCCGTGCATGTGCAGAAAGAGCTGGTCTTAACCCTTATAAAGTAGAAGTTGCCAACATCCGTGAACAGTGTTCATGGGTTATGAAAGATATGGGCGACGCTACAGAAAAAGCAATTGCACTTGGTAAGGCTGCAATCGCAAAGACTATCCTTGATACACCGCTTACTCCTGGTGAAACTCCAATGACTAAGCGTGCTCTTGTTATCGGTGGTGGTATTGCAGGTATTACCGCTGCCCTCGACATTGCTGATGCAGGATTCCCTGTTGACATCGTAGAAAAGAATGTTACTGTCGGCGGTAAAATGGCCATGCTTGACAAGACATTCCCTACCCTGGACTGTGCTTCTTGTATCGTAACTCCAAAAATGACAGAAGTTAGCCAGAACCCTAATATCCGCATTCTTTCTTACAGTGAAGTATGTGGTGTCCGCGGTTACATCGGTAACTTCGAAATCGATATCAAACGCCATCCACGCTTTGTTGATGAAACAAAGTGTACAGGTTGTGGTGCTTGTATCGAAAAATGTCCAAACAAGAAAGTTCCAAACGCTTTCAACTTGAACTTGAATAACCGCAAGGCAATCGACATTCCTTTCGCTCAGGCAGTTCCAAAGGTTGCAAACATCGATGCAACTTATTGTCTTCACATGAAAGGTCTTGCAAACGGTAAAGATAACGTTTGTGGTTTCTGTGAAAAGGCTTGTGCTGCTGGTGCAATTAACTTCCAGCAGAAAGAAGAAGTTATCACAGAAAAGTACGGTGCTATCATCGTTGCAACCGGTTACAATCCGATTGACCTTAAGAAATTTGACGAATATGCATATAGCCAGAGCCCAGACGTTGTTTCTTCTCTTGAATTTGAACGTCTCTGCAATGCTTCTGGACCAACAAATGGTCACCTTCTCCGCCCTTCAGACGGAAAAGAACCAAAGAACATCGTATTCGTTCAGTGTGTAGGAAGCCGTTGTTCAGCTGATTCTACAAAGGGACACGAATACTGTTCTAAGATCTGCTGTATGTATACTGCAAAGCATGCAATCCTTACCCGAGATCATTATCCTGATACAAACATAACTGTATTCTATATTGACGTTCGTACACCTGGTAAAAACTTTGATGAATTCTACCGTCGTGCAGTTGAACAGTACGGTGTAAACTACATTAAGGGACAGGTTGGAAAGGTAACTCCTCTTCCAGACGGAACTCTTGATGTTCAGGGTTCAGATTTGATTTTGAACCGTCAGGTTCACATCAAGGCTGACATGGTAGTTCTTGCCGCTTCTATCGAAGCTGACAAATCTGCCCGTCCTCTTGCTACAATGCTTACAACTTCTATGGACACAAATGACTTCTTCCTTGAAGCTCATGCAAAACTTCGTCCAGTAGAAAGCCCGACTGCAGGTATCTTCCTTGCAGGATGCTGTCAGGGACCAAAAGATATTCCTGAAACTGTTGCCCAGTCTTCTGGTGCCGCAGCAAAAGCAATCTGTCTTTTGATTAAAGACAAGCTTAAGAATAACCCTTGTACAGCTCAGCCGGATGAAAATGCTTGTAACGGCTGTGGTCAGTGTGCAAATGTTTGTCCTTACGGAGCTATTTCGTATGTTGACAAGGATTTCCGCGGTCCAAACCGTACAACTATTACCCGTCACGTTTCACAGGTTAACTCTGCTATGTGTCAGGGATGTGGTGCATGTACAGTAGCTTGTCCTAGCGGTGCTATGGACTTGAAGGGCTTCAGCAACAAACAGATTTTGGCGGAGGTAGATAGCGTATTGTAATAGCGGTCATTGAGGTTGCGGTCCCTGAGCTCAGTCGAAGGGACGAAATGACCATCTTGAAAAGGTGGTTTCGAGAGCCTCAACCACCGATGAAATACGTAAAAAATGATTATGTCAGAAAATACTAATAAAGACTGGACGCCAAAAATTGTTGCATTCTGCTGTAACTGGTGTTCTTATGCAGGTGCAGACCTTGCCGGTAACAACCGTCTTGAATATCCTGCAAACGTAAAAATTATCCGCATTCCATGTTCTTGCCGCTTGAATCCGTTGTTTATTCTTCGTGCATTCCAGCGTGGTGCAGATGGAGTAATTCTTTGCGGATGCCATCCTGGAGACTGTCACTATTCAACAGGTAACTTCTTTGCACGCCGCCGTATGACTCTCCTTTTCAGTCAGCTTGACTTTTTGGGAATTGAAAAAGGCCGTACCCGCGTAGAATGGTGTTCTGCTGCAGAAGGTGTTAAGTTTGCCGGAATTATGAACGAATTCGTTGAGCAGATCAGAGCTCTCGGCGAATGTAAAAAGCTGGAGGATGTACGATGCAAGAACTAAGCGCAAAAATGATTGAACGCGCAAAAGCATTGCTTGCAGAAGGCAAAGTTCAGCGCGTAGTAGGCTGGAAAAAAGGTCTTTTTGATGATGATATCACACCGGGAACTTTCAGAACAGCTGAAGAACTTGATAAAGAATTTATCTATGATAAAAACTGTGCTGCTAACCTTTCAAAATATCTTGTAGGAATTACAAGAGAAATTGAAGTAAAGAAAAGCACAACAAGAATGAATAACACAATGGCTAAGCAGCGTGATCCAAACGCACAGGACGCTCCTATTCCTCAGGAAGTTGTTCTTGTATTCTTAAAGCCGGCTGACTCTTATTCATTTACACAGCTCTTAAAAGAAAACCGCATTACCCGCGGCGATGTTTATGCAATTGGTATTCCTTGTCAGGATACTCTTGACGGCGGACAGGTTTGCGAAAGCTGCCGAGGCAAAAAACATGTTTCATGTGACGAACTTTTAGGCGTTGATGAAAATGCAGATGTTGGAACAAACGACAGACTCGAAGTAGTTGAAAAATACGAAAAAATGACTGCAGATGAAAGAAACGCATTCTGGAAGAATGAATTCTCACGCTGTATCCGCTGTAATGCCTGCCGTAACGTATGTCCTGCATGTACTTGTGAAAAATGTGTATTCGACAATAACAAGCTTTACACAACTCAGAAGGTTGCTGAAACAAGTTTTGAAGAAAGTCTTTTCCACATCATCCGCGCATGGCACGTTGCCGGACGCTGTACAGACTGTGGAGAATGTTCACGCGTTTGTCCTCAGGGCATTCCGCTTTATCTTCTTAACCGCAAATACATTAAAGACATCAACGAAATTTACGGTGAATATCAGGCCGGAAGCGACATGGAAACAAAGCCTGCAATGCTTACTTTCAATGCCGAAAACGATCCTGAAACAACAATCGTATACGACCGTTCAAAAGAAGGAGGCGAAAACTAATGTTTGCAATTTCTAAAGATAAAATTGACGAATTGTTTGCCTTAATCGGCGAAAAACAGCCTCTTTATCTTCCTGTTGATAACGAAACTGGAAGAGCTGACTTTAAGAAATGGGAAAAAGGCGTAAAACTTTCTTCTAATCTTAAGACAGTTCGTTCTGCAAAGGACTTTTTCTTTCCAAAAACAGAACACATGGTCAGCTATGAAATGAAAGGCAAAGAAATCACTGTAAATGATCCACGCAAGGAAATTGAAGATTTTGTAATCTTTGGTGTTCGTGCCTGTGATGCAGTTGGTTTTACTGTAATCGATAACGTTTACCTTAATATGAATCCGGTTGATTCTTATTACAAGAACCGCCGCGACCACGGAACTGTAATCACTCTTGCTTGTAATGAACCTGCAAAAACTTGTTTCTGTTCTACATACGGAATCGATGCAAGCCTTAATACTGACAAAAACGGTTCAAAGGGCGATATAAGTGCATGGCTCAGTGGCGACAAATACTTCTTTGAAGCAAATACTGAAAAAGGAAAGGCTTTCATCGAAAAAGCAAAAGCAGTTCTTAAAGATGAAGATGCAAAGTCTGTTGATTCTCTTAAGAAAGAAATTTCTGACAAGATAGAAAAACTTCCATTTGCTCACCTTGACCTTTCTAAATTCCAGGGAAAAGACATGCTTAAGATTTTCAATTCGAAAATCTGGGAAAAAGTTTCTGAACCTTGCGTAGGATGCGGAACTTGTACTTATGTCTGCCCTACTTGTATGTGTTTTGACGTTCGCGACTTTAAGACTAACAATGGAATCCGTCAGATCCGCTGCTGGGACAGCTGTATGTTTAATGACTTTACACAAATGGCTGCAGAAAATCCACGTCACACACAGAAAGAAAGAAGCCGTCAGCGCTTTATGCACAAACTCATGTACTATCCAATGGCACATGAAGGCTTGTTCTCTTGCGTAGGATGTGGCCGTTGTCTTGAAAGCTGTCCTGTAAATATGAACGTTGTAAAAGTAATTAAAGCTGTACAGGAGGATGATGAAATTTAAGCCGGTGGTTGAGGCTCTCGAAACCACCATCAGATGATTTCGACAAGCTCAATCATCACTTGAATGAAAATGCTTATGGAAAACAAAGAATCATTTATCCCTTACATTGGAAAAATTATTGACATTAAGCAGGAAACTCCTGATGTAAAAACTTTCAGTGTAGTTGGCCTTGATGGAAAAAAATTGTTCAATCACATTCCTGGACAGTGTGCAATGCTCATTGTTCCTGGCGTTGGTGAATCAATGATTTCCATTACTTCAAGCCCTACTCTTGAATCACACATGGAATTTTCTATCAAAAAATGTGGTGTCGTAACTGAATGGCTCCACAATGCTGAAGTTGGTCAGCAGATTTGTCTCCGCGGACCTGTTGGAAACGGCTTCCCTGTAGAAGGCGCCCTCAAAGGTAAAGACATTCTTGTAATTGCCGGTGGTATTGGTATTGCTCCAGTTCACTCAGTAGTAAATTACATGATGGATCACCGTGAAAACTACGGAAAAATCCAGGTAATCTACGGTGCCCGCTCAAAGGCTGACCTTGTTCGCCTGGACGAAATGCAGAATGTTTGGATGAAACAGCCAAACTGCTCTATCGATATCACAATCGACCGTGCAGAAGAAGGCTGGAACGGCCATGTAGGCTTTGTTCCTCCGTTCATTACAGAACTCAAACCGGATGCCGGAATGACTGTAATCATGTGTGGACCTCCAATCCTTATCCACATGTCACTTAAGATTCTTAAAGACCTTGGTTTCAAGGATGAACAGATCTTTACGACAATGGAAATGCGTATGAAGTGCGGTATCGGAAAATGCGGCCGCTGTAACATCGGCGACAAGTTCGTCTGCAAAGACGGCCCGGTATTCAGCTTTGATCAGCTGGGTGAATTACCGCCTGAATACTAATAATATCCGAACCTGCTTTTTCTACACGGGTTCTTAGGGCAGAGCCCTAAGCGGTGCTGGGAAAAAGAGAGGGTTTGGGGGAGAGAAAACCCCGCTTCCGAGTAGAGGGGTTTCTTTCCCCCAAAATAACGGGGTCTTAGGGACCACCCTAAAGGAGAAAAATAAATGGCTAATAAAGAAATGGCTACAATTTACATTTTTGGTAAAAAATATGATGTTCCGGCAGAACTTACAATCATGAATGCTATGGAATATGCAGGTTACCAGCTTAAACGCGGTTGCGGTTGTCGTAACGGTTTCTGCGGTGCTTGTGCTACAATCTATCGTATCAAGGGACAGAACCAGCTTCAGACTTGTCTTGCTTGTTCAAAGAAAGTTGAAAACGATATGTATATCGCAACCCTTCCTTTCTTCCCACTTGTAAAACAGGTTTACGACATCAACAAAATCAAACCAGAACAGGCTGTTATGATGCAGCTTTATCCTGAAATCTATTCTTGTGTAGGATGTAACGCTTGTACACGCGCTTGTCCTCAGGGACTTAAGACAATGCAGTATATCGCTTACGCACAGCGCGGAGATTTTGCAAAGTGTGCAGATCTTTCTTTCGACTGTGTAATGTGCGGATGCTGTTCAAGCCGCTGTCCAGCAGGTATTTCACATCCACAGGTTGCAGAACTTGCACGCCGTCTCAACGGTAAATACCTTCAGCCACAGAGTCAGCACCTTCTTGACCGCGTTGCAGAAATCGATGCTGGAAAATGCGAAGAAGCCATCAAAAAGTTTGTAGAAATGTCAACAGGCGACAAAGAACAGATTAAGAACTTGTATAATAACAGAGATATTGAAAAATAAACCCTAAAACTTCCTGCCTTTCTCCACAGGTTCTTAGGGCAGAGCCCTAAGTCGTGCTGGGAAAGATTGGGGTTTTAGGGGAAAGAAAACCCCGCTTCGAAGTAGAGGGTTGTCTTT
>JAFOSK010000063.1 GCA_017392945.1 Treponema sp. | reverse complement strand
TGTTGAAGCCTGCTCCGTGAACGTATAGTCAGATGACGAAGATGCCCTCGCACCTACCTTTGACACACTCAATGCAGATTCAGATGCTGAAGTTACATAATAGCCCAAAAGACCGTTAGAAGCCGTTAAAGCACAGTAGCGTTCCGGCCATGCATACTGCATTTTGTAACTGAAAGTAAAGGCTGTAGAACCATTGGCAACAAGGTTAAAAGAATGAGAAGCAAACGAAGAGAAGAAGTCAGAAAGCTTTGTTTCCTTCGAATAATGGCCAGAATCACTCACAAGCTTCAAGCCCGTTGAAGAAAGAGAATATGCAGTACAGCCAACAGAATTACGGCTCAATTCCTGTGCACGGTTATAACGGGCAATAATTTCATCAGAAACAGGAGTTTCGCCAGTGGAATCTGTATAGCCGAAAGTAGAGAAAGAAAGATAACGAGATTGTTTTGCAAAAGATGCTGCGGAAGAATTTATATAAGCATCATCAGCCTTGTCAAACAGTATTTTATAAAGGAGCTTATAGGAGTCAACATACTGGGCATCTGTTGAAAATGAAGAATTTGGAAGCAACGTTGTTTTACCGTCCCTGATGATAAAACTACTACTGCCTAGCAATTTTTGATAAATGCGCTTTGCAGATGAATCATAAGAATATGAATATGTAGCTTCCGTAAGCGATTTATATGCTGTATTATATGTACCAGAAACCGCTTCTCCAACAGTAGAACTTTTATATGTTGTACCAGAGAATTCATAAGTTGAAGTGGTAGAACCCACCGACTGGCTGAACTTCTTACCTGCAAGTTCGTTTGTACCTACGCTTGCAGGAAGAGCTGAAGACAAACTGCTGCCGCCCGAAGAAACCGAAAGCAGAAGCGCTGAATTATTATTGTCCGAATCATTCGAACAACCCATAAAAGCGGCTGCAAGCAGGGCAGCGGCAAGAAAAGCAAGTATTTTTTTCAATTTAAATCTCCTTACGGAGTTTAAAAAGCCCATGAATAACTGAATAAACCCCGTATCTATCAGTCTACCCCCCCCCACGACTTTTTGTCAATTAGCGCAACAGGAATAATGCGGCCGCCACTTACGGCAACACGGTCAATGAACGGGATGCCCGGCTCAGACAGCAACTACGGTCATTTCGACAAGCTCAATGACCGCAAAACACAGGCTAAATGACCACAAAATACAAGCTCAATGACCGCGGGAGCACAGGAGCGCGTCTTAACGCGCGGACACCGGTGCTTTTACAGGCGGCGGTCTTAACCGCCGCAGACTTTTTTTTTGCGGGTGAATTGTCTTTTTTTGGAACAACCGCCGCGGGACACGCGTTCAAACACCGCGGTGCATGCATTCAGAAAAAAAAATAATATAAGTACTCAAAAAAAAAGGACACGGTCATTTCGACAAGCTCAATGACCGCAAAACACAAGCTCAATGACCGCGGGGGCGCAGGAGCGCGTCTTTACGCGCGGACACCGGCGCCTTTACGGGCGGCGGTCTTAACCGCCGCAGACTTTTTTTTGCGGGTGAATTGTTTTTTTTGAAACAACCGGCGCCGGATGGTAAGGGGCGCGGAGCGCGTGCCGAACGAAAGAGAGGCACCGACCGTGAGGGTAGCCCTGGACAGCCGGTTTGCGGAGGAATTTCGCCCCGAAAAAAAAATCAAAAATATTTCTTCGGAGCGACTGCTACAGCTTTTTATTATTTTTGAAAGACATTCCTTCCGTTTATGAAAACTGCTTTTACGCGACCGTAAAGTTTTTTGCCGTCAAACGGAGTTGCTTTTCCTTTGCTGCAGAAAAGTTTTGAATCGACTGTCCACTGCTCGTCCGGATTTACTACGGTCAAATCAGCATCGTAGCCGGTTTTTAAGAGGCCTTTATTCAATCCGAGTATTCTTGCAGGATTTGATGACATGAGCTGGGAAAGACGTCTTGCAGAAATCTGACCTTCTTTTACAAGAACTGTGTTGCAGACTCCGTAACTTGTTTCTATTCCTGTAAAGCCCGGCGCACCTTTTGCCTTATCTTCAAGAGTGTGAGGTGCATGGTCGGTTGCAATGCAGTCAACTGTGCCGTCGCGGATTGCGTCAATTATAAAGAGGCGGTCTTCTTCGCTTCGGAGCGGAGGATTTACGAGTGCGCGGATATCCGGCTCTTCTGTTCCTGTAAGAGCGATATGATGAGGTGTTACCTCGCATGTGACTGAAAAACCGTGTTCAACTGCCGGAACAGGGAAAAAATCCACGTTATCACGGGAAGCCTCATAGGCGGCGTCTGCCATTCCTGTGTAAAAATCTGCAGCCTCGTCGGAAAGCTCTTCTTTTGCGCGGCGGATTGCTTCTATTGCACCAACTGTGCTTACATGGCACATGTGAACGTGACATCCGGCCTGGCGTGCAATCTGAATGTTGCGTTCTGTACAGATATCTTCTGCCAGCTGAAGCAGTTCATTTGCTTTTGTTATTGATTCGTCTATTTCCTGGATTACTTCCGGCGGAATGTCATCTGAATCGGAAGCGGAACCGCCCCATGCAGGTAAATGCCATTTTTCCATTATGCTGAGCGCATGCTGCCTGTGAGGGCGGGCTGCTGCGGCAAGATCAGGATCTTCGCAATGGCAGGAAACTATAATATTTTTTTCTGCGGCTGCCTTCATCCCTTCGAGCATTAATGCACTGGAAGCAACTTCATGACCGTCTTCTGTAATCAGCGGTACATCTTCTTTTACAAGGGATTTCAAATGCTCAATTGACTTGCCTTCAAAATTTTCTGTTATGCTTACAGATTGGAACACATTTGCAAGTCCTATTGCTGCAGCACGACGTCTTACATCCATTGCCGCTTCATACGAAGAAACAACCGGAGAAGTATTAGGCATACAGACAACGGTTCCGTAACCGCCTGCAATGGCTGCATGAAGCCCGGAATTCAAATCCTCTTTTTGGGTCAGGCCGGGATCGCGGAAATGAACATGCATGTCGATAAACGCCGGCGTTACTGTAAGTCCCTGAGCATCAAACATTTCAATTTTTGCCCCTTCATCGGAACCATCTTCTTTTAAGACGGATTCGGCAAGTGCCCGTGTAGTTCCGGCATCAGTAAAATATCCCTGAAAAACAGCCCGTATTTTTCCTTCGACAACAAGAATGCATCCCGGAGAATCACAATTCTCATCAAGAAGCCTGGCATTATAGATTACAAGAGCCTTTGACATTTTTTTTCTCCAATATAAAGGAACTGTCGAAATAAGGTGGTTTCGAGAGCCTCAACCACCGCTTTTATTAGGCAACCATTGGCTTTTATTAGGCAACCATTGGCTTTTATTAGGCAACCATTGGCTTTTATTACTTCTAGGACAGCTCCGTATCATCAATCAAATCAGGTTTAGTTATTTTCTACGGTAACAGGAGTTTCACCTGCTTTATAAAGAGTGTCGCAATATTCACAGCGGTAAAGCGCATTTTCTTTATCAACAAGGATAAAATTAGGCTTTACATAATGTTCCGTAACGGTAATACAGCGCGGATTCTTGCACTTGAAAACATTCTGTACGCGGGTTGGAAGTTCCATATTGATTTTGCGGACAATTTTTTCGTCCTTTATGATATTTACGCTTATATTTGGATCAATAAATCCAAGAACCGAAAAATCAATGTCCATTACGTTTTCGATTTTGATTATGTCTTTTTTTCCTGTTTTTTTTGATGGAACGTTCATAATCAGGGCTGAACAGCAAGGAGACTTATCAAGTCCGAGCCACTGAAAAATACGCCAGCCGGATCCCGCCCTGATATGGTCAATTACAAGTCCGTTTTTTATTGTATCTACGTTTAACATTGTTTCCTCCCGTATAAAGTCAAGAAGAATGTTTCAACATTCGATTGACTCTTCAGGCCGCTTCGTAATGAAATGAGAAGCGGCAGTTTATAAGCATGTTTGCATCCCAAACTTGCCAAGACAAAAAACGTCGGCATTTCAACGGCCTTTGTCTTTCCTGCTACAGAGCTCCGGTAAGCTTTGCCATAAGCGCCATTCGCGCATACATACCAAATTTCACCTGCTTAAAATAAGCCGCGCGTGGATCTTCATCTACTTCCGGAGAGATTTCATTTACACGCGGAAGCGGATGCAGAACAATCATACGCTGCTTTGCAAGCTTCATCTTTTCACGGTCAAGAATATAACTGTCCTTAAGGCGTATATAATCCTGTTCATTAAAGAATCTTTCCTTCTGAACGCGGGTCATATAAAGAACATCAAGTTCTCCCATTACATCCTCCAGCCGCTCTGCGGTTGAATACGAAATTCCATTTGCTTCAAGCTGTTTTATCATGTAATCCGGCATGCAAAGTTCCTTTGGACTTATGAAAACAAATTTATTTCCCTTATAGCGGCTCATTGCCTGTGTAAGGCTGTGAACAGTGCGCCCGAATTTAAGATCGCCGCAAAAGCCTACTGTAAGCCCCTGATAGTCACCCATGAGCCTGCGGATTGTAACCAGGTCTGTAAGAGTCTGAGTAGGATGACTGTGTCCGCCGTCTCCTGCATTAATGATCGGCACAGCCGAATACTTACTTGCCAATAGAGCAGCTCCCTCTTTTGGATTCCTCATTGCTATTACGTCTACGTATGAAGATACAACGCGTATTGTATCTGCGAGGGTTTCCCCTTTTGTTCCAGAAGTAACAGATGCATCTGCAAAGCCTTCTACAGTGCCCCCCATGTGCAGCATGGCTGCCTCAAATGAAAGTCGGGTTCTTGTACTCGGCTCAAAAAAAAGTGTCGCAAGAATTTTCCCGCGACACACATCTTGAAACGAAACAGGATCAACATTCATCTGTTCTGCCAATGAACAAATTTCATCGATTTCTGAAACTGTCAAATCACCAGGTTCTATAAGATGACGACCTTTTAACATACCATTGATCTCCACAAAAATTTTTCAAATTATAACGCAACTACCAGATAGTGAAAAGCACAAAATAAAAAAAAATAGCTACCAGTCGGTAAACGTCTGTCAAAACCGCCCGCTAGCGGGCTACATGCTGCGATGCCTTGGAACCATACAATTTGCCGCTCACGCGGCAGCATCGCAGGATGTTTTTGACATACGTTTATCTCCCTCCCGCTATTTTTTTTATTTATACACCTGAAATTACTTGTCTTGTAAATTACTGCAAAATCAAAGTTCTTTTGCAGAATATACCATGGAATACTTTCCGTCTTTTAAAGAAACAAGATTGAGACCGCAGTTTGGGATTTTTACCTGGGCAAAATGTTCGATTGACCAGCCGCACATGACTTTGAAAAGTCCGCGGACTACGCCGCCGTGGCATACGATAAGGACATTTTCTGCTTTTCCTTCGAGAGGTTTTATTTCTGTTTCTAGAAAATCGTTGATACGGCCGAAGAAATCTTCATAGCTTTCTGCACCGAGTTCTGCATGATAGTTTGCCGGGTCTAAAAACCAGTTTTTCAGGGAAGAAAATTTTGGGTTCACCCTGAGTTCATCATAAGTAACGCCTTCTGCCTGACCGAACAGAAATTCCTTTATGCGCGGGTCGATTTTTATTTCTACATCATAATGGGAAGTCATGATCTGTGCGGTTTTTAGGGCGCGCTGAAGCGGGCTTGAATAGACTGAATCAAAAATAAGACCTTTTTCATAGACTGCTTTTGACACTTTTTCCGCAAGATCTATGCCATTCTGATTTAAGGGAATATCTGTAGACCCCTGAATTTTTCTGATTGAGTTCCAATCGGTTTCTCCGTGGCGCATAAAGTAAATGTTCATGCGTCAATGATAGCGGATTTTTTTTATAATTTCAGCAGTTTTGTAGATTTTTAGATAAGTCAGGATGCAGGGTTAATTTATACTGAAATAAAAAAGCCCCCAGTCGAGTAAATGTCTGGCAAAACCGCACGCTAGCGTGCTACATACTGTTGTGCCTTGGAACCATACAGTTTGCCGCTCACGCGGCAGCACGACAGAATGTTTTTGCAGCCATTTACTCTCCTTCGCGCTATTATTTTTATTAACTTTCAAAAACTCGGCATCCATGCTCTGTAAAATTTCAGTTTTCTTCAATTCTTAAATTTATTTTACACTTTATTTATTATTGATTTAGACCGATAATGTTGATATGAGAAAGTTTATTTTCTGCCTGACATGTCTTTTTATATGTTTTTTCGCTCATTCCAATCCTGTAAAAGTGGGATATTACATTGACAGCGGGAATTTCATGTCTGGATTTTCTGAAAAGGATCCAAAAGGCGGCTATGCTTATGAATACCTTCAGACTATTTCTGCCTATACCGGTTGGGAATATGAATATGTTTACGGATATTTCAACGATCTTTATGAAAAACTTGTAAAGGGCGAAATAGACCTGCTTACAGACGTTTCCTATACTCCAGAACGAACAAAAGACATTCTGTATTCTGATCATCCTATGGGAACCGAATCATATTACATCTATGTAAATGACCAGAAAAATTTTATTGAAGCAAACCAGCTTTCAAAAATAAACAATATGTCCCTGGCACTGCTTAAAGGCTCCTACCAATATGACCTTTGCAAGAAGTGGCTTAAACAGCATAATCTATCTCCAAAGATTTATGAGTTTGAATACCACGAAAATATATCAGATGACTTTGAAAGCGGAGCTTATGACCTGTACATGGAAATAGACACGGTCGCTGAAAAAACCTGGGAGCCGATTGCAAAGATTGGAGAATCTGATTTTTACATTGCAGTAACAAAAAGCCGAGAGGATCTTCTTGAAGAGCTTAACTACGCACTGAAAGAACTTAATATGACAAACCCGTACTACAACAGTACACTCTGGGCAAAATATTTTGTCGGTCCGCCGCTTTCCAGACGGCTTTCTAAGTTTGAAAGTGACAGACTTCACTTTCACAAAGAAATAAATATAGGAACTCTGAACAACTCGTTCCCTTACTCAAATCTAAATGAAAAAACTCAACTTCCAGAAGGGCTTATATTTTACCTGCTGAACTATATTAACCTCATCTACGAAAAAGACAAAGTTTCCATAAATTACACTTTCTTTGAAAATTACACGGATCTCATAAATGCGCTCAAAAATGGAGAAATTGATCTGGCATTCCCAATAACCTACAATCTGAACGAAGCCGAAAAACTGAACCTGCATCTGTCTTTTAATATTCTTACAACACCAATGAGCTATGTCTTCCATTCAAAAAATTCAGACAGATTTATGGAAAGCATAGCTACTACGGAAAACAGCAGATCACAAAAGTTTGCAGAACGATATTATCCGAGCGTCCCGTTAAAAAGCTATGCTACAAGAGAAGATTGTTTGAATGCCGTTCTTAAAAAAGAAGTAAGCGGCACAATCTTTGACTCATACAAGATAAACAACATGCTATTCGGAAATAAAAAATACAAAGACCTGCGCCTTATTTCTTTACCGGAAACAGCAACTGTCTGCTTTGCAGCGAACAAAAACAACATCGCACTTCTTTCGCTTTTAAATAAAGTAATCGCAACTATTCCAGAGGCAGAAATTAATCATGTGATTAACCAGTACTCCATTGAAAGCAAAACTTTCACGCTTAAGGAATTCATCGAAAATTATGCTGAAATTATTTTTATCTGCATTTTCGTATTTTTATTCCTGATTATCTCGTTGATTGCATCCCTTGATAAACTTGCTGAGCTTATAAATTATGACGTCCTTACACACCTGCTGAACCGCAGGAGACTTACCCCTTATATGAATACAGCCCTTGAGCGCGCAAAAGAAAAGGGAGACATCTTCAGTATCCTTATGTTCGATTTGGATAATTTCAAGAACGTAAACGACACTTACGGTCACGGCTGCGGTGATGAAATTCTAAAAATGGCGGCGACAACAATTTCCAAGGGTGTAAAACGCAACGACTTTGTTTTCCGCTGGGGTGGCGAAGAAATTCTGGTTCTTCTTAAGGCCGATCATAACATAGCATTAAAAGTTGCAGAACGAATTCGTAAAGACATTGAATTTCAGATTGTTGAATACAAAGATATTGAAGTCTGCATAACCGCCACCGTTGGCGTTGCAACATACATGGATGGCTGCACGGCAGAATCTCTTTTTGCACTCGCCGATGAAAACCTCTACAAGGGAAAGAAAAACGGAAAAAATCAAGTTGTGGGATAAATCAAAAGAAAAAAGGGGCTGCCCCAAAAGAATAAACTGCGGTGATTGTGCTTCGACAAGCTCAGCAACCGCTCAGGGGACCACTCAGCAACCATTCAGGGGACCTCTCAGCAACCATTCAGGGACCGCTCAGCAACCACTCAGGGACCACTCAGTGATGACAGAAACTGAACTTATTAGACATCCTTTTTTTGAATTACATCAGCTTAGCCGAGCAATGTCATATCTGTGATGTTTTTTTGAAGTCAACACCGGCCTAAAATCGACGAACCGTTAAAAATCAAGTCGCAAAGATTGATCCAGGTTCATCGATATAAAGGCTCAGAGCGGAATTAATCGAGCGTCTCTTATCTTCAAAAAAGACTAGTCGAGCGATGTCATGTCCGTAACGTCTTTTTCGTAGTCAACGCCCGGCACATCAAATCCGTTGATGTTAAGGAAGTCGTGCTTGTAACCTTCAAGATCGCAGCGTTCAGCAAGATTTTCCTGTGTTACGCCGTCCATAAGCTTAGCAACTTCTGCCTGAACATCGTCTGCCATTTCCCAATCGTCAACGCGGATGCGGTTTTCAGAATCAACCGGAACAGTTCCGGCAGAATTGTCGGCACCAGTGTAAAGGCGTTCAGCAAAAAGGCGTTCCATCTGTTCTATACATCCTTCATGAGTTCCCTTTTCCTTCATTACCTTGAAAAGAACAGAAAGATAAAGCGAAATAATAGGAATAACTGCTGATGAACGTGTTACAAGTCCTTTATTTACAGAAACATAAGCTGCTCCGCCAACGCTTGCCTTAAGCTGATCGTTCAAGCGGCGTGCAGTAGCTTCAAGATCTTTTTTAGCCTGACCGATTGTACCATCACGGTAAATTGCGTGACTCAACTTTGGTCCAATGTAAGAGTAAGCAACAGTGCGGCAGCCTGCATTAAGAACACCAGCTGAGCTCAATGCGTCCATCCAAAGCTGCCAGTCTTCACCACCCATAACTTTTACAGTATTAGCAATTTCTTCGTCATTAGCTGGTTCTGCTGCAGATTCCTTAAGAGTCTTAGTCATGATGTCAATTGCCTGACCTGCATAAGTCTTTCCAATTGGCTTAATTACTGATTTATAAAGAATGTGAGCTCCATCCGGGCTGTTCGGGTCAACCTTTACAGGGTCTGAACGAACCGGACTTGCAAGAGAGTAAACTACGAGATCAACCTTCTTACCAGTCTTTTTTATTTCATCGATAATCATAGCGCGAGTTTCGTTTGAATATGCGTCTGCGCTGAAAGTCTTTGCAAAAAGTCCGTCTTTTGCGGCAGCACGGTCAAATGCAGCGTTGTTATACCAACCTGGTGTACCGCCCTTGTTTTGTGTAGCAGCTTTTTCAAAAGAAACACCAATTGTGTCAGCCCCGTATTCAAATGCTGCAGAAATTCGGCTTGCAAGTCCATATCCTGTAGAACATCCTAGAACCAGAACCAAATCAGGACCTTTTCCGCCTTCTTTTAAAGTTTTGATTCCACGTTTTGCCTTCTGAGCCTTAACGTATTCAATCTGTCTTTCTGTATCCTTTGCACATCCAACCGGGTGTGAGTTGATACACATACTGCTTCTTACCATTGGTTTAATAACTGCCATGATATTTACCTCTTTATATTTTTTCAGAATCTGATATTTCTATTATTTCAGGAGGGGAAAGTCTTCCCCTGGTCTCAACTGCTCAGGTTTCGACAAGCTCAACCTTCGCATTTTCGCCCACCCCTTCCAGCGGGGACACCCCGCAACGCCCCGTAAAACGGGAAGCACAGAAAGTTTACTACTCCTCGTACTTTTTTATTACCACACATCCATTATGACCACCAAAGCCCAAGGAACAGCTTGCTGCGGCCTTAATTTCGGCTTTTACGCCTTTTTTTGCTGTGTAATCAAGATCACAACCGTGCTCAATATCCGGGTAGTCAAGGTTTGCCGTAGGAGGAACAAAACTTTCTTCTATTGCCTTTACACAGACAATTGCCTCCATTGCACCGGCAGCACCAATCATGTGACCTGTTTCACTCTTTGTAGAAGAAACATGTAATTTATAAGCATATTCACCGAACACGCTCTTAATCATTTTTGTTTCTGCTGTATCGTTTGCGCTTGTACTTGTTCCGTGCGCATTGTAGTACTGAATTTTATCCGGGGTAAGACCGGCATCTTCAAGAGCAAGCCGCATAGCAGCTGCACCGCCAGAGCCGTCTTCACGAGGTGCCGTAACATGGTAGGCATCGCTTGTGGCACCGAAGCCGGCAAGTTCAGCATAAATCTTAGCACCACGCGCCTTTGCATGATTCAATTCTTCCAGAACGAGAACGGCAGCTCCTTCTCCCATTACAAATCCACTTCTGTTTTTGTCAAAAGGACGGCTTGCAATTTTTGGGTTATCATTAAAACTTGATGTAAGAGCCTGAAGCACCTGATAACAGCCGATATTAAATCCTGTAATATTTGCATCAGAACCGCCGGCAAGAGCCATGTCTACGCGGCCAGAACGAATCATATCAAGGGCAAGACCTATAGCATCTGTTCCAGATGAACAGGCAGTAGAAAGCGTCCAGCTTGGACCTGTAATTCCAAGAAACATGCTTACATTTGCAGCAGCTTCGTTATTCAAAGCCAGAGGCGCAGTAAGCGGAGGAAGACGGTTCACTCCGGCAGCCGGATCGTCGTATTTTTTATAACCGGCTTCTACAGCTTCATTCAACCCAATACCAACACCATCATAGATCCCAATATGTTCCTTACCAATTGTTTCTTTCGTATAACCAGCATCAGTAACAGCTTCTATACTTGCACCCAAAAGGAATTTTGTCTGACGGTTCATTTTGCGCATCATCTTGCGGTCTACACCATAAACAGACAAATCAAATCCTTTTACTTCAGCAGCTATCTGAACAGGATAATCTGTAGTATCAAAAAGAGTGATTTTATCAATACCGCTGTTTCCAGACTTTATGTTTTCCCATGAATCCTTTACGTTATTTCCAACAGGACTAACTGCTCCCAAACCCGTAATCACAACTCTACGCTGAGACATCTTTACCTCAATAAACTAATTTAAGGAACCTAAATTAATTACGCTCCATAGACAGTTAATTATAAACTAATATATTCGTATTTTAAAGCCTAATTATTATGACATTTTTAGTCAATATGTCAGACAAAATAAAACAGAAAAACTGGAAGCTCAAGGGACCACCCTTCGACAAGCTCAGGGACCACCCTTCGACAGGCTCAGGGACCACCCTTCGACAGGCTCAGGGACCACCCTTCGACAGGCTCAGGGACCACCCTTCGACAGGCTCAGGGACCGCTCATAACCGCATCAACACTATTACCAATAGAAGAATCGCAAAAAGTAACCGATATGTCACGAAGGGGGGGGGAAAAAAAAAGGCAGCTTGCGGTCCGCCGGACTTACACAAAAAGAACTTTCAGAACTCAGCGGAGTAAACCTGCGTACCCTTCAGCAGTACGAAACTGGTGCAAAAGATATCAATATGGCCAGCGGAAAATCAATAAACGC
>JAFOSK010000005.1 GCA_017392945.1 Treponema sp. | reverse complement strand
TTTCGCTGTTCTGCCCATGATCAAACATAAAAGAACTGCCTGCCAGCTTAAAGACGATGTTTCTTATTTCCATCTGAGGCAGCTGCATCTGCAGTCCCTTGACAATGTAATCTTTATAAAACTGTAATTTCTGTATCCATCCGGGATGGTCTGATTCAACCATAATGATTCCGTTTTTTATGTCTACAATCCGGCTGTGGTCATACAGATTATTTCCTTCATTGGGATTACTGCTTTTGATACTGCATACTGTTTTTTTCCAGGCATTAAACGTTTCGTTAGCATTTTCAATGTCCTGCACACAAATATTTGAGAACGTTGAGTTTATTAATTGAGAAATAGATTTAAATTCATCATTCATTTTTTTCGCTCCAGACACCATCTTTTATCTGATAAACACGCGTGTCAAATCTCTTGTACCGTTCGTAAGGCTCTCCTGGAAGGAACGTACAGAAAAGCTGTTCATACTCAGGAAGTAATTCTGTTATCCGCTGTCTTTTATCCGGATCCAGTTCAAGCATGACATCATCCATCAGAAGAATTGGTTTTCTTTTAGTTACCTGAGTATAATATACTGCCTGTGCCGTACGCAGAATAAGTGCAATCAGGCGGCGCTGTCCTGTAGAAGCTGTAGGAACAAACTGTTCTTTGTCTTTTATAAAAATTATTTTATCACGATGCGGACCACTCATAGTTGTCTGCATGATTTTTTCTGCTTCTCTTTTTGATTTAAGATGTGCCATTACTTCATCAACATCAGGAATGGTTTTGTCTCCGTACGAAACATATTCACTTTCTGAAAAATTTTTTTTCTTCCAAGAAGGAATGTATTCTATCATCACATCGGAAATACCCGTTACCTGTTCATACAGTTTTCCAAACAACTGATTAAACTGAAATACCGCATTCTTTCTTTTTTTCTGAATTTCAAGGCCATTCATTACCAGCTGAATATCATACGTTTCCAAAAGCTGATACTTCTGTTCCTTAAGACAGATATTTCTATTCTTCAGTATTTTTTTATAACGTCTCATTACGTCGATATACAAAACATCATACATACTCAGACTTTGATCAATAAAAAAGCGGCGCCGTTCCGGTTCACCGATTGCAAAATCCAAATCATCATGATTGTATAACACACAGGGCATTGTATTTACTAATTCTTTTCTGTCATGAAGAATTTTTCCATCACGCTCTATTTTCTTTTTTCCATTTTCAATAGAAAATGCTGTTGTATGAGTAGTTCCGTTTTCTTCACGATACAGAGAACGCAACCCCATAATGTTTTCGCCTTTTTTTATTATTTCAGAATCAGTGTGAGTTCTAAAAGAAGCACCATAAGATGCATAATACAATGCTTCAAGTAAATTACTTTTTCCCTGACCATTCTGACCAGTAAAAAACACTTCCTTTGACGACAAATCAATGGAAGTGTTTGCGAGATTTCTGAAGTTGTAAGGTGTTACAGATAAAAACGGCACTCTCTTACGCTATTCTTTTTGCATAGGCATAATGATGTGGAAGTAGTCTGCTGCAGGTTCCGGTCTCATTGTTACCGCTTTCATTTCTTCTGTAAATTCAAATGTAATGCGGTCGCCCTGAATAACACGCAGCGGTTCATCAACATAGCGATAGTTAAGAGCTAACGTATATGACTGACCTACATATTCACAGGGAATATCTTCATCTGCACTTCCCATATCAGAAGCCTGAGATGCAACTTTTAAAACTCCGTCGCTTACGGTAAAGTACAAACGTCCAGCATTTTTATCAACCATCACAGAAACACGTTTTAATGCACCAGCAAGATCTTCTTTGTTAACCTGGAAGCTGTGTTCCTGTTTAGCAGGAATAACACGTTCGTAGTTGGGAAACTGTCCTTCAAGAAGAACTGAACCAAATTTATAATTTCCAAAGCGGAAGAAAATCATTTTTTCTACGATTGCAATAGAAATGTTTCCTTCAAGCGGCGAATGTTTAAGAATAGTTTTGAGAATTTTCGGATGTACAATTGCTGCAGGAAAATCACTTACTCCGCTCAAAAGATTTTTTGATGAAAAGCTTAAGCGTTTACCGTCAGTTGCAACCATTACCAGATTGTCACCTTTCTTTTCAATAAAGACACCGTTCATAAAGTAACGTGTTTCATCTTCACTTACAGCAAAAGAAGTCTGACTTATCATTTCTTTAATGTCTTTAGAAGGAACATCAAAGTAAGGAACATTTTCTGCAGAATCAAAGTCAGGGAATTTTTCCTGAGACATACTCTTCATCTTAAACTTTACTTTTTTTGCAACCGGTTTAATCAGAACAGTAATTCCAGCATCGTCTCCTTCAGAAGCAGACTGATCGAATTCGATTTCTCCATCAGGAATAGAATTCAAAATGCTCATGAATTTATCACAATAAACAGTAGTAGATCCTTCTTCTTCAATTTGAACAGGAATCTGTGTTTCAAAGTTTACCTTTATGTCGGTTGCTTTTATAGTCAGTGAATTGTTCTGAGCAGAAAGCAAAACGTTAGAAAGAATTGAACCTACATTTTTTGTTGAGATGATTTCCTGAGCAATTCCAATCTCTTTGATCATCGTGTCACGGTCAAACGTAAACTTCATACAGTTTCTCCTTACATTCTTTTATGACCCTTATATATATTAAATTTTTAAATTTAATAGTAGTAGTAATAAGGGCTGTGAATTTGTGGAAAACCCTCTTAATTGATTAAAGTAAAACAAATTGCAAACTGAATAACTACGGTATTTGAGTTCACAGTTTTTCCACTTTTACCAGAAAAGTAAACTTTTCCACTGTTTATGCACACCATTGTATCATATTGTATACATGTTGTCTATTTTTTATAGTCTTTTATCTCACGGATAAGAGATTCAATTGTACTGTTGAGGGAAGAGTCTGTTTTACGCTGTTCGTCGATTTTTTCGTAACTGTGCATGGCAGTCGTATGATCTCTTCCTCCAAATTCATTGCCTAAATCCGGGAATGAATATTCTGTAAGCTCGCGGGCAAGATAGATTGCTATCTGACGGGGAACAATAAACTGTTTGCTGCGTTTTTTGCTCTTTATATCACTTAAAGATATATTGTAGTGATCAGCAACAACTTTTTGTATGGATTCTATGGTAATTGCACCTGTTGTAGCCTGAGAAAAAGTGTCACGAAGCAAGTCTTTAGCAATATCAATGGTCAGATCCTTGTTTATGAGGTCAGAATACCCAATCATTTTGTTAAGACACGATTCCAGATCACGAACGTTTGTTTGTATGTTTTTTGCTATGTAATCTATTATTTCTTCGGGAATATGCTTGTTTAAGATAGAAAGTTTTTTCTGCAAAATAGCTTTACGGGTTTCGTAGTTTGGAGCTTTCATGTCTACTGACATACCGCGGGTAAAACGGTTACGCAGACGTTCATCTATGTGCTTTATATCAGTTATGGGACGGTCACAGGTAAAGACCATCTGTTTTTTGTTATTGAACAAAGATTCAAACGTATAGAACAGTTCTTCCTGCAGGCGTTCTGTTTTTTCAAGAAACTGAATGTCGTCAATTAAAAGGACATCGAGATTTCTGTATTTAGTCTTAAATTTTTCAATTGTTTTATTTTTTGGGTTTGTATCACGAATAGCAGAAGTAAATTCATTCATCAGGTTTTCCGTGCTGATGTAACAGATTTTTATGTCACCCTTTTTTTCTTTCCAGATGAAATTTCCGATTGCCTGCATCAGGTGAGTTTTACCTAATCCAACACCACCATACAGCAAAAGAGGGTTATAGGTAACTCCAGGATTTTTTGAAATAGCCAGTGCAATATTATAAGCAAAGGCGTTGTTATCTCCGGAAACAAATGAATCAAAAGTGTAGTCTTCATTCAGCTGAGGATGTTTTTTGAGTGTTTTTTCAGTATTTTCTGATGATGAATCATTATTGTAAGCATCTGCGGCTGATTTTTGGGAAGCAATAACACTTTCAAAAGGTTTATTGAGCGAAGAATCTGTTTTTTTTAAGATATATTTAATCTTTATTGACTGTCCGCTTATCTCGAGAATCTTTTCTTCAACACGTTTTACATTGCCGCGTTCAGTCATCTGGCTCCACATAAAGTCTGAGGGAACGGAAACAGTTATGGTTTCTTTTTCGTCTTCAACATATTCCATGTTGTACCACAGATTAAATTCTGTTTCCTGACCATTTTCCCTGTATTCTGCTTCAATTTGAGTCAGTGCTTCCTGCCAGATTGCCTTGTAATTCTGTTCGCTCATAGTGGGTCATTATAACCTACCTTTACTTTTTTCTTCAATACGGGTATACTAAAATTCTAGAATTTTCTATATATGGCTTTTTCCATATATACGGCTTGAGGAAAAAAATGTCAGAAGAAAACACTCAGTACTCAGCAAGCAGCATTCAGGTTCTGAAAGGTCTGGAAGCTGTCCGCAAACGCCCTGGAATGTACATTGGTTCTACGGGTCCTAACGGTCTTCATCATCTGGTATACGAAGTTGTTGATAACTCAATAGACGAAGCTATGGCTGGTCATTGTGACACCATTACGGTCGCCCTGGAAAAAGATGACATTTGCCGCGTAGAAGACAATGGACGCGGTATTCCGGTAGACATGCATCCGACAGAAAAGATTTCTGCCCTTGAATTAGTTTTAACCAGACTGCATGCCGGTGGTAAGTTTGATAAATCTAACTACAAAGTTTCCGGCGGTTTACATGGTGTTGGTGTAAGCTGCGTTAATGCACTTTCTGTCTGGATGGAAGCCTTTGTTAACCGCGAAGGCAAGCGGTATGAGCAAAAATACGCAGAAGGTAAGCCAAAAACAAAAGTAGAATGTCTTGGGGAAACCAACTTACACGGAACAACAATCCGCTGGAAAGCCGACAATACTATCTTCAAGGAAACAACAACATACAATTTTGATGTTCTTGCCCAGCGTCTTAGGGAACTTGCTTTCTTAAACCCCGGCATCACCATAAAATTCCGTGACGAGCGCCTTGAAACTCCAAAAGAGGTTGTCTATAGATTTGAGGGAGGAATTAAACACTATGTTACCTTCCTCAACGAAGGAAAAAAAGTCCTTCCGGAAGAACCCATCTACATCTCCGGAGAAACAGAGAATGTTCAGATGGAAGTTGCCATGCAGTACAATGACAACTATGATGAAAAAATCTATGCCTATGTAAACGACATTAACACTAAGGAAGGCGGAACTCATCTTGACGGCTTTAAGATAGCCCTTACCGTTACGCTCAACAAATTCCTTGAAAAAAATGAAAAGCTTTTGAAGCGTCTTATAATAAAAGACTCAAAGTCAAAGGATGCAAAATCTAACCAGGTAAACTATGAAAAGCTTGCCGGTGATGACGTTCGTGCAGGTTTGACAGCAGTTATTTCCGTAAAAGTTCCTGAGCCACAGTTTGAAGGTCAGACAAAGACAAAACTTGGCAATACGGAAGTTCGCGGTTATGTAGATGCCCTTGTAAAAGAAAAATTCACTCTCTGGTGCGAACAGAACCCCCAGTTTGTGAATATGATCCTGGAAAAGGCTGTTGCAGAAGCAGAAGCCCGCATTGCAGCCCGCAAGGCAAAAGAAAATACCCGCAAAAAATCATTGTCAGATTCTTTCGGTCTTCCTGGAAAACTTTCAGACTGTTCTTCAAAAGATCCTTCAATCTGCGAAGTGTACATAGTCGAGGGTGACTCTGCAGGCGGTTCAGCAAAGAAGGGAAGGGACTCAAAGACACAGGCCATTCTTCCGCTTTGGGGAAAGATGCTCAACGTAGAAAAGAGTCGTCTTGATAAAGTAATAGACAATGAAAAGCTTCAGCCGGTAATTGCTTCTTTGGGAACAAACATAGGCAAGGATTTTGACATAAAAAAATTGCGCTATGACAAAATAATTATTATGGCAGATGCTGATGTTGACGGAAGCCACATCCGCACACTTTTGCTTACTTTCTTTTTCCGCTACATGCCGCAGCTTATAGAAGAGGGACATATCTATCTTGCAATGCCTCCTCTGTTTGCAGTCCGCTACGGAAAAAAAGTTAAGTATGTTTACGATGACAATGAGAAGGCAGCCGCAATCGCAGAGTTTGGTGTTCCTGCAGAAAAGCTGGATGTTCAGCGTTACAAAGGTCTGGGTGAAATGTCAGGAGACCAGCTTTGGGATACAACAATGAATCCTGCCGTAAGAAAGATGATGAAGGTAACAATACCGGATGCAATTGCAGCAGATAAAATTTTCTCTACCTGTATGGGTGAAGCCGTAGAACCGCGCCGCAAGTTCATCGAAGAAAATGCTATTTATGCAAATCTCGATGTCTGATGACTTTATAAGGAAAAGTATAGATGGAAAATGAAATGACAACCCCTGAGGGTGGAACACTGATTCTTCAGCCCATCGATCAGGAAATAAAGAAAGCCTATATAGACTACTCAATGTCCGTTATCGTAAGCCGCGCCCTGCCGGATGTTAGAGACGGACTTAAGCCAGTTCACCGCCGCATCCTGTATTCAATGGATGAGTTGCACCTTCGTTCTTCAGGAAAGACATACAAGTGTGCAAAAATAGTCGGTGACGTACTTGGTAAATATCACCCGCACGGAGACGCTTCTGTTTACGATGCACTTGTTCGTTTAGGTCAGGATTTCTCTGAGCGCTATCCCCTTATTACTCCTCAGGGAAACTTCGGTACAATCGCCGGTGACCCTCCTGCAGCTTACCGTTATACGGAAGCAAAGATGGCAAAACTCGCAGAAGAGATGGTTGCCGATATTGAAAAAGATACCGTTGATTTTATCCCCAACTTTGACGAAACAACAAAAGAACCAACTGTTCTTCCTACAAAATTTCCTTTCCTTCTTGCAAACGGATCAAGCGGTATTGCGGTCGGTATGGCTACAAACATGCCGCCCCACAACCTGAAGGAAATAGCATCAGCCGTTTCTGCCTACATAGACAATCCCGAGATTAGCATTGATGAATTGATGCAGCATATCAAGGGACCTGACTTTCCGACAGGCGGAATAATTTTTGGCCGCCAGGGAATCAAAGATGCTTACCGGACAGGCCGCGGAAAAATCATAATGCGCGGTAAGTTCACAATTGAAGTTGCAAAGAACGGATCAGAATCAATCGTATTCACGGAAGTTCCCTATCAGACAAACACAACTGATCTTTGCAAACGTATTGCAGAACTTGCCCGTGACAAAATCATCGATGGAATAAGCGGTGTAAATGATGAAACGTCAGACCGTGTAGGCATGAGAATCGTCATTGACCTTAAGCGTGGTGCCGTAACAAAAATCGTTGTTAATCAGCTTTTTGCAAAGACACCATTACAGGCATCCTTTGGCGTAATAAACCTTGCTCTTGTAAACGGACGTCCGGAAACCTTAAACCTTAAGCAGCTGGTGCAGCATTTCGTTGACCACCGCGACAATGTGGTAACCCGCCGTACACAGTTTGAACTTAAGCAGGCCAAGCACCGTGAGCACATACTCGAAGCTCTTATTATTGCAGTCGATGCAATTGACGAAGTAATCAAGATAATCCGTGCCAGCCGCGATGAATCAGAAGCTAAAGCCAATTTGATGAAGCGCTTCGGCTTTGATGATGAACAGGCACAGGCAATCGTTGATTACCGCTTGGGACGTCTTACCAATCTGCGCATCGATGAGCTAAAGCAGGAAATGGCAGAGATTAAAGCCCTCATTGCCCACCTTGAAGACTTGCTTGCCCATCACGAAAAGATTCTTGAAATCATAAAGCAGGAAACAAATGAGATTGCGGAGAAATATGGTGATGACCGTAAAACAGATATTGTTTCCGGTGAAGTAGAAGAAATCAATGTAGAAGACATGATAAAAGAAGAGGATATGGTTATCCTTATCTCCAAACTGGGATACATCAAGCGTGTTCCGGTCAGCCTGTACAAAAGTCAGGGTCGTGGAGGAAAAGGAACTATCAGTGCAAAACTGGTGGAAGAAGACTATATCAATCAGCTGTTTATTGCTTCTACACATGACTATCTCATGTTCATTACAAATGAAGGAAAAGCTTACTGGATAAAAGTTCATGAGATTCCGGAAGCATCAAAGACAAGCCGTGGTTCTCATATTAAGAGCCTGCTTATGGTCAATGCAAACGAAGAAATTACAACAACGGTCAGCCTTAAAGACTTTAGCGAAACAGAGTACCTGTTCATGGCTACTGCAAACGGTGTTGTAAAAAAGACTCCGACATTTGAATTCCGCAATGCAAAGGCACGCGGTATTCAGGCAGTTCGTCTTGATGACGGCGACAAACTGGTAAGCGCAATTCTTTCTTCTGGAAATGATGAGATTCTGCTGGTTAGCCGTCGGGGACAGGCTCTGCGCATTACCGAAGAAGAAGTTCGTCCTATGGGAAGAAGCGGCCGCGGTGTTGCAGGAATGAAGCTTGCTGATGGTGATGAGCTGTGTGGAGCAATACATGTTGAACCAGATGCAAAGATTCTTGTAGTAACCGAAAAGGGCATAGGTAAGCGCGTTGACTTTGAAGAATTCAGTGCTCACGGACGTGGTACCGGTGGACAGAAAGTATTCGGAAATGTTGATGATAAGGGTGAAATAATAGGAGCCCTTACCGTTAAAGACAGCGATTCTGTTATGTGTATTACCAGCCAGGGAACCAGCCTTCGTGTTGATGCAGACAGTATCAGTAAGCAGGGAAGATCCAGCAGCGGCGTAAAAGTCGTTGACATTTCTTCTCCTGATTATGTTGTCGGAATTGATAGAATTGCCCAGTCGGACGAAAAAGATTCTTAATTTGTTATAATACAACAAATTACACTGTTTTTAACGAAAGAAAAATAAAAATTGTGTTTTTTTTCTAAAAACAGTAGACAAAACACTAAATATAGCGTATAATCTGAGCATGTGCAGCAATAAACTTGAATGTAGTACCTGCACAGATTGTACGGTTTACCGATAAACATTGTTCTCCCGACAATGCGGTGAATCCAAAACCCATCAGACACCGGACAGGCTTTTTCCCAGGTCTGCCCGGATTTTTTTTGCCCACATAAATAATCCCATTTCACAAAAAGTTTCACGTGAAACATATGTCGCTAGCAGGTGCGTAGCGACATACCCGAAGGGATGAGTAAGCAAGTGCGTAGCGACATACCCGAAGGGGGTATGCCGCTGAAAGCATCGATGACTGTGGAACAATAAGTTTTTGTGCAAAAAAGTTTCACGTGAAACATATGTCGCTAGCAGGTGCGTAGCGACATACCCGAAGGGATGAGCTAGCAGGTGCGTAG
>JAFOSK010000062.1 GCA_017392945.1 Treponema sp. | reverse complement strand
GCAGCAATTGGTGCAGTATTCGGTTCTTGGATGAACCCCCGCGCTATCAAATATCGCGAACTCAACAACATCAAAGAAGGAGCTCTTAAGGGAACAGCTGTTACCGTTATGGCAATGGTATTCGGAAACAAGGGTGAAACTTCTGGTACTGGTGTATGTTTCAGCCGTGATCCTTCTAACGGTGACAAAATCTTCATGGGTGAATATCTTATGAACGCTCAGGGTGAAGACGTTGTTGCTGGTATCCGCACACCTCAGAAACTGTCTCAGCTCAAAGAAGCAAATCCCAAAATTTACGAACAGCTTGACAATATTCGCGAACGTCTCGAAAAGCACTATCGCGATATGCAGGACATGGAGTTCACTGTTGAAGAAGGTAAACTCTACATGCTCCAGTGCCGCAACGGTAAACGTACAGGTGCAGCTGCTGTTAAGATGGCAGTAGACATGGTAGCAGAAGGACTTATCACAAAAGAACAGGCTCTTCTCCGCGTAGAACCAGAACAGCTTAACCAGCTTCTTCTTCCACAGCTCGACAAAGACGCTGTAAAGAAAGCTACAGAAATCGCTGCTGGTCTTAACGCTTCTCCAGGAGCTGGTTGTGGACAGATCGTATTCACAGCTGACGAAGCAGAAGCTTGGGCAAAAGACGGAAAGAAGGTTCTCCTCGTTCGTAAAGAAACTTCTCCAGATGACATCGCAGGTATGGCTGTTGCACAGGGTATCTTGACTTCTACTGGTGGACGTACATCACACGCTGCCGTAGTTGCTCGCGGTATGGGTACTCCATGTGTTTGTGGTTGTGCTGATGTTAAATTCAAAGATGCTAACACAATCGTTGTAAACGGAAAAGCATACAAGAAGGGTGCATTCCTTACAATCGACGGTGCTACAGGTAAAGTATACGAAGGTCAGGTAGCTGTAAAACCAGCTGCTATCTCTGGTGACCTCGAAAAGTTCCTTGGTTGGGCTGATGAAGTTCGTGCTAACTCTGTTCGCACAACTGCTTCTGGCAAAACAGTTAAGGGATTCAACGTTCTTGCTAACGGTGATACACCACAGAACGCTAAAGACGCATTCCGCTTTGGTGCTATGGGTATCGGTCTTTGCCGTACAGAACACATGTTCTTTGATGAACCAAAACTTACAGCTTTCCAGAAGATGATCGTTTCTGAATCTACAGAAGCTCGCAAAGAAAATCTTGCTAAGATTCTTCCTTACCAGCAGAAAGACTTCTACGAAATCATCAAGACTATGGAAGGACGCCCTGTAACAATTCGTCTCTTGGACCCACCTCTTAACGAATTTATCCAGGCTGAAGATGAAAAATCTCTCAAAGCTCTTGCAAAGAAACTTGGCATAAAGAAAGATGCTCTTGCAGTTAAAGTTGCTGCTCTTGACGAACACAACCCAATGCTTGGACACCGCGGATGCCGTCTTGCAATCACATATCCAGAAATCTACGAAATGCAGGTTGAAGCTATCGCTCGCGCAACTGCTCAGCTCGACAAGGAAGGCGTTAAACACGATGTTCGCATCATGATTCCTAACGTTGTAACTTACAAAGAAGTTGAACAGATCCGTGGACAGGCAGAAGCTGTAATCGCTAACGTAAACAAAGAAGTTGGAACTTCACTCACATTCCAGATCGGATCAATGGTTGAATTCCCACGCACAGCACTTTCAGCTGACAAAGTTGCTTCAGTTGCTGACTTCTTCTCATTCGGTTCTAACGACCTTACACAGACAACACTCGGCTTCAGCCGCGACGACTACGGTAAGTTCATCAACGCTTACCTTGACCAGCGCGTACTCGAAGACGATCCATTTGCTACACTTGATCCAGATGGTCCAGGTGCCCTCATGGAAATCGCAGAAGCTAAGGGACGCAGCGTAAAAGCTGACCTCCACCTTGGTATCTGTGGTGAACACGGTGGTGACCCAGCATCTATCGCATTGTGCTACGGCTATGGTTTGAACTATGTATCTTGTTCACCATTCCGCGTACCTTTAGCAAGATTGGCAGGTGCTCAGGCTGTTATTAAAGCAAGCAAGTAAATATGCAGCGAGTTTTGCGAAAGCAAAACTCGTTACGAAAACCGCTAGGTTTTCGTAGTGTTCAGGCTGTTATTAAGGCTTCTAAGTAATTTTAGAATGATCTTAAAATAGCGGAATGAAAGGGTTCTTCACACTTGTGGAGGACCCTTTTTTATTGACTCGCTCGATAAATCTCGCTCAGAGCCGACTATTCGTAGAACCTAAAGCAAACCTGTCGGGTTGCCGCCGGATAAATCCGGCGAGATGATTTATCGATAAGCCTAAAAAACTTGCCGCAGGCAACTTTTTCTTAACGGCTTTTCGATTTTAATCAGGTGCTCAGGCTGTTATTAAGGCAAGCAAGTAAATATGCAGCGAGTTTTGCGAAAGCAAAACTCGTTACGAAAACCGCTAGGTTTTCGTAGTGTTCTGGCTGTAATCAAAGCTAGCAAGTAATTAATTTACTTGTAGCTTTAAATGCCTTCTCAGTAATGGGAAGGCATTTTTTTTCTTTATTCAATTGATTTACAACTCTTCAATACATTATAAAAAAATCTTACACATAAACATAATAAAAATTTTCGAAATATAAAAAACTGTAATATAATGTAGATTATGTTTTCCTGTCCATTTTGGATTGCGGCGTTATTTTGTTATCAAAGTTTGTAAGGCTCGCCGCTCATGCTTAGTTTTTAAAGTTCAGGAGGCTTTATGAAAACAAACACACTCTCTTTTAATATTGTCACGAGAATTGCACTTTTGGTTGTCCTTATTTGTGTACTTCAAACTTCTTTTTCAATCTATCTTTTGAATAAGGTTCAGACAAATCAGGTTATCAGCACAATGGCTAAATCCCGCGATGACGCAGGTAAGCTTATTGAGCTTTCAATTGACGCTTACATCCGTGAAGTAGAAGCTATTGCCCAGCGCAATGATGTCCGCCAAATGAACTGGGATGTGCAGAAACCTCTTCTTCAGGCAGAAGCAAAGCGAATCGGTTTTGAATCATTTGAAGTCGGTAATATCAACGGTATGGCTCATTCTACTCAGGGAGATGATATATGGGTTGGTGACCGCGCCTATTACGGAACCGCCCTAGGCGGAAAATCCACCATTTCTGACCTCGTATACGACCGCCGCTATCAGAAGATGGTTGTTGTTATAAGCTCTCCTCTCTACAGTAATAGTGGCAGTGTTATCGGTGTTCTTTCCGGCGTGGCAGATGCCTCTTTTACTAATAAAATTACATCATCTATCGAACTTGATTATGACGGATTTATCTTTATTATCAATGACTCCGGTGATAAAATGGCTGGAGCTGACTACAAAAATAAATCAGAACTCGAAAACAATATTCACGACCCTAAATATGCTCCAGAAAGCCGCTTTGGTCAGTTCCGTGAAGTCCAGATTAAAATGATTCAGAATGAATCAGGTCTCGAAACATTCTTTATGGACGGAAAACCCTACTTTCTTTCTTACATTTCTATCAACCACGGAACCTGGCATTTGGGAATCATTCAAGACAAAACACAGGCTCTTGCAATCCTTAGAATGATTCTTAACCGAATGCTTATTATAACAATCATTTCGATTATACTTGGCGGATTAAGCGGTATCCTCCTTTCCAGAAGTATTGTTCCTCTGAAAGAAGTAAGCAGCCGCATTAAACAGATTGCTTCCGGTAAGGCTGATTTAACGCAACGCATCCGGGTAAAAGCGGACTATGAAATTGCAGAACTAGTAGAAGGTTTCAATACGTTTACAGAAAAACTTCAGACTATCATCAAAGTTATGAAGGAATCTAAAGAATCCCTTGTCGGGGCAGGCTCTCTTTTGAATCAGAATACAGAAGAAAGTCTTGATTCAATTAATGAGATTCTTAAAAACATTAAATCCACTCAAGACGGAACTAACCAGCAGTTTGCCAGCGTAGACCAAACATCTACTGCGGTACATGAAATTTCTTCAAACATAGAATCACTTGAACACATGGTAGAGAACCAATCATAAAGCGTAAAGATTGCAAGCGAAGCCGTTACCGCAATGATTAAAAATATTGCCACTGTAAATGCTTCAGTTGAAAAAATGGCTAATTCTTTTGAAACATTGGAACGAAAGGCAGAAACCGGGGTTCTTAAACAAGACGACATGAGCAAGAAGATTGAAATTATCGGCACACAGTCAGAAATGCTTGAAAACGCAAACAAGACAATTCAGGCAATTGCAAGTCAGACAAACCTGCTTGCCATGAACGCGGCAATCGAAGCAGCTCATGCGGGTGATGCGGGACAGGGATTCAGCGTTGTTGCCGACGAAATCCGTAAACTTTCAGAAACATCTACAGCGCAGTCAAAAGAGATCGGTCAGCAACTTGGAAACATCCAGGAATCAATTAAGGAAATAATTATTTCCTCTAACGAATCAAGAATTGCCTTCAAGAATGTAAGCGAAGAAATTCAGTCCACCGACTACCTTGTACGCGAAATTTCGACTGCAATGGAAGAACAGCATAAGGGTTCCGAACGGATTAATCAGTCTCTTTCTACTATGAATGACAGTACACAGATAGTTCTTTCTGCCGTAAACGAAATGTCAGTAGGAAATGCATCTATTCTTAAGGAAATCCAAAATCTTCAGACATCTACAATTGATCTCAAACAGAATATGGAACAAATGGAAAACGGTGCAGAAGTCATAAAGAATACAGGCTCTTCTCTGTCGGATATTTCCAACAAGATGACAGCATCTATCAACGATATTGGAAATCAAGTTGATCAGTTCCAAGTCTAATTTTTTCTAATCTACGATGGAGGAAATAAAAATGAAAAGATTTAATATGATAAACAAAATTTTTATATGTTCCCTTATTCTTATTCAGACTGTACTTTTAATTTCCTGTACAAAAGGAAGAAGCGGAAAAGTTCTAGAAAATGATAAAGAAATTCACATTCGTGTATGGGAAACTAAAAACGGTATAGATAACTTTATTAAGCAAGCAGGAAAAATCTATTCGGAAAAAAATCCGAACATAAAGATTGATTATATTCACGTGCCTCTTAACGACATAATTCCAATGCTGGAAAAAGACGGCCCTGCCGGTCTAGGTGCAGACATCATTGCTTCTCCACACGACAACCTTGGTACTCTTGTGTCAAAAAAATTAGTTTTGCCTACCGAAAATCCGCAGGATGTTTCTAGAAAAGTACTAGGCGCATGTTCAAAAGCCCTTACATACAATGGAAAAATGTACGGCTACCCAGCTTGCGCCGAAACATATGCACTTTTTTACAACAAAAAACTGATTTCTGAATCTGAAGTTCCAAAAACGTGGAATGATCTTATTCTCTGGGTTCAAGATTTTAACAGAACGCATAAAAATCAACTTGGATTTGTAATGGATGTTACCAACGGCTACTATTCAATTCTTTTCACAACTGGTGATGGAAACCGGCTTTTCGGCGAAAACGGGACAGACTCAAATAACCCTTGCATGAATACACCGGCAGCTGTACGAGGGTTAAAACTGTTCCAATCATTGCGCTCCCAGCTTAATCTGGAAGGAATTGAGCTTGGTTCTTCTGCATGTGACGGTATGTTTTCTTCTGGAAATGCCGCAATGCATATTACAGGTCTGTGGAACATAAGCACATTTACAAATGCCGGAATTGACTTTGGTGTTTCGCCGCTTCCGGCTCTTCCAGGAGAATCAAAACCAGCCTCATCATTCAGCGGTACACGAGGTATGTTTGTAACAAGCTATTCAAAGCATCCAAAAGAGGCAGCAGAATTTGCAGACTTTCTTCTTACTCCGGAAATGCAGAAGCTGCGCTTTGAACTTACGGGCGTTCTTCCTGCAATCAACATTGGTGTAGAAAGCCGTTATATGACAGGTTTCCTGCAGCAGCTTGACGTTGCGTTCCCAATGCCTTCTATTCCGGCCATGAGCAAGTTCTGGAGTGAATTTGGCGGTACTTTGTGGCAAATCTGGAACGGTGCCGACGTAGAGAGCGAGCTTAATTCTCTGAACTCAAAAATACGCGGATAGAATTCACAAAAAACAGTTGTTTTGTGTTATAATTCGCTATTTTTATTATAGTTTCTTCAGAAAACGCAGTATTATAATTAAATTAAATATCGAAAAATATATCCAAAGATAGAAAAAAATCGATATTCGGACATTCTAATACTGCGGACTCTGGTCAGCCCGCTTCTACAAGGAGACTTTATGAATCGAGATGATAAAAACCGACCTTTTATTAAAAAGGCGGATGTTACTTCGGCACTTGAAACACTTGGACTCAAAAAATCAGTCAATGTTATTGTGCATTGTTCGCTTTCTTCCATTGGCTTTGTTTGCGGCGGTGCTCAAATCATTATTGAAAGTCTAATTGATACTGTCGGTTCAGAAGGAACAATTCTTATGCCAACTCAAAGCTGGAAAAACCTTGATCCTGAAACCGGCGTTCACTGGGAAGAACCAAAAGAATGGTGGGATGCAATCCGTGAAAACTGGCCGGCATACAACAAATACATTACTCCGACAAACACCATGGGCGCAGTTGCAGAAATGTTCCGTACATGGCCAGGCTCAATAAGGAGCGATCATCCGGCCCGTTCTGTCACTGCATGGGGAAAGAATGCCGAATTATTCACAAAAGACCACGACCTTTGTAATATTTTTGGAGACGGTTCTCCTTTAAGTCGCCTGTACGACGCTGACGGCTGGATTCTTTTAATCGGTGTTGATTACGACAAAAATACATCGCTCCATCTTGCAGATGCAAGGGCAAATTTTAAGAGCAAGCACAACACTGTTGAACACAGCGCCATTATGGAAAACGGCAAACGCGTATGGAAGGCCTACGAAACCCTTGCTGTAGATGGCGAAGATTTTGTAGAAATTGGTACTGCTTTTGAAAATTCTCCAGAAGGAAAAGAAGCTGTACGCAAAACAATGCTTGGTAACGCAGAAATACGTCTTATACGCATGCGACCTCTTGTTGATTTTGCAGTTAAATGGATTGAAGCAAACAGAAAATAAGTTTTCAGAACAAGCATTAACCGACAGTTATGAAAAAAAAACTTTCGTCAGATCAGCTGTCTGTTAATGCTAATTTTTTCAGAGAACCAAGCTTTTTCAAATCAGAAGTAAGAAAAAGCAGATTATATGTCTTTGGAATTTTTACAATAAAACGCAGGACAGTTTCGTTGCTTTCCATTGATGTAGTAATGTCCATATCCCGCTGAACAAAATTTGCATCTTCAATAATCTGTTCAATCTTCATTATATCAACAATGATTTCTGAATAGACAATAGTAAGGCACTTTGTTTTTTCAGCCGGGAAAAGATGACTTTCTGCAATTCCCAATAAAATAAGACAAAGAAGTGCTGCAACAAGAGTAATTGCAACTATAAAATATGCCCCGATTCCACAGGCAAGCCCCATAGCGCAGGCCGCCCAGATTATTGCCGCAGACGTAAGTCCCTTTATGTTCATGCCCAGATGCATGATTGCGCCGCCACCAATAAAACCAATACCGGTAACAACACCTGCGGCAATACGGGTAGGATCTCCCTTTACAGCTCCGAGGTCCGCCATTGTATAGCTAATTATTCCCATGAGCATTGAAGAAATGCTTATGAGAATCAATGTACGCATTCCCACAGAATGAAATCGGCGCTTCCGCTCCAAACCGAGCAAAAGCCCACACAAAAATGCGGCTCCAAGTTTTACAATACAATCAAGGTAAAAATTTTCAAATGCGTACATAGCATTATTATATCATGAAAAAATCAAATTTGTATAAATAAACATAAAATGAGCTTTGCAAAAAAAGATAAAAGGCTCACCGCAAGTCCATCACCAATTAAACGATTACTCTGCACATATCAGCTGACCACGGATTTTCCACGCCACAAACCTATCTTCCAGCGACAGGCAACTACAATTGCACGGAAAATTTCATCAGATGCCATTGCAATCCATACGCCCGGAAGTCCAAGCTTAAATCCGATTCCTAAAATCCAGGCAAAAACAACAGCGATTCCCCACATAGAACTGATTCCCAAAAGGGTTGGAAAAACAACATCCCCGGCGGCACGCATACTCTGAATTACAACAAGATTAACACATCGACCAAATTCCAGAATAAACGCAATGAACATAATCTTTTGTCCAAGATGTATAATTTCATCATTTTGAGTAAAAAAACGCAGCGTATAGGGAGAAAGCATAAAATTTGAACAGGAAATTACTGCAGACACAATCATAGCGATTACAAGCGACTTCCAGACCCGTCTGTACGCAAAATCATAATCACCACTTCCAACGCAGTGCCCCGTAATTATGGCACTAGCCCCTGCAACTGAATTAGAGAAAATAATTGAAAATCCGCACAGGATGTTACAGTAAATCTTTGTTGTAATGGAAACGGCACCCATCGTATTTACAAAAATCGTAATTAAAATCTGTGCTATGTTGTAAGAAATGTTTTCACCCGCACTCGGAATTCCTAATTTTATGAGTTTGACAAGGATACTCTTTGGAAATGGAACCAGAAGCCGCGGTGAAATCCTTCCTTTGATAAAAATCCTGAACATTACAAAAGAAGAGATCATTCCAAAAATGCTGCTAATTGTTGTAGAAACAGCCACCCCTTTTACACCAAGATTTAGAAAAGAAAGCGGACCATATAGAAAAATATAATTTCCACCTATATTCATCAGATTGATTCCAAACATAATCACAAGACCAATTACTGTATTTCCATTGCAATTAAAAATCCTGGCAAGAGTATTTGTAACAGCCCCCGTAAATAAAAAAAGTCCAACAATCTTCATATAAGAATTTGCCTGATCAAACATAACAGCCGGTACGTGCATTGCCCCTAAAAGCTCCTGACTGAAAACTGCAACAACACTGCATACAACCACGCTAAGAACAAGATTGAATGCAACCGAAACCGTATAAATCGTGTCCATCTGGTCTTTTTTTTTGGCACCAAGATACTGGGCAACAACAACTCCCGTAGCACTGGAAACAACAGTAAAAGCAAGAGTTAAAAATCCCATAATCTGATTTGCATTTCCAAGAGCACCAACCGCAACGTCGGAATAACGGCTTATCATTACCGTATCTGCATAACCTAAAGCCATAGAAAAAAGCATCTGCAAAAAAATTGGCCATGCCAGCTTCATCACTGAATAATTTCTTATTTCATTCATAATAATATAATTAACACTAAGACGATTCTGTATCTATAACAAAAATATCAGCAAAATGACACAAAAGCATTACCCTCCCCTCTCATAAAAAGCGCATAGAATTTCAATTTTTTTTTCAATTCGACAATAGCGCAATAAAATGATATGCTCTAGTCATGCGTAACAAACAGAACAATGAACTGGCAGTCTGCGGATTTGCAGCCGTTAAAAAACTCGAAAAAAATAACTGTGACAAGATTCGGCGTCTATATTTTACAGAAGAAGTCGCTCCTCTTTTTGGAGGTCTTTGCAAAAAACTTGCAGCCCGCAAAGGGATTTACAACAAGGTAAATGACCCGAAAGAACTGGAAAAACTAAGCGGAACGGTCCATCATCAGGGTGTCGTTGCAATGATTTACATGCCGGAAATCACTCCGCTTGATTCAGACATTACAAATGAATGGATTAAAAACAGAGAGCACTCGCTTTTGCTGGATCACATTGGAAACGCGAACAACTTTGGCGCAATCGTAAGGAGCGCTGCCTTTTTTGGAATAAAAAATATAATCATCCCAGAAGATGAAAAGAACAGCGCAATAACTACAAGTTCTTACCGCATTGCCGAAGGCGGAATGGAATATATAAAAATCTATTCCGTACGTTCAATTGCAAAATTCCTTAAGGCCGTAGAAGGCAACATGGTAAGAATCGGTACAGATTTAGCCGCACGAAGCAGGTATTCCAACGACCTTAAAAAAATCTGCGGAGAAAAACCTGCCGTTCTTGTGCTCGGAAACGAAGAACACGGAATTTCGGATGAAACCAGAAAAAACTGCGATGAACTTGTAATAATACCCTTTGCCGGAATGAAAGCCGGAAACAAGGAATCAGCTGTAGAAAGCCTGAATGTTGCACAAGCAGCCTCAATCCTTATCTATGAGCTTACAAAATGCTAAAAAACGCAGGCTAGATTACGTAATTATTTGTACCACAATCAAACATCAGCTGATCAAGTGTTATTGAATCCAGATAGTCATTTATAACTTTGCCAAGACCTAACCAAACCTTAAGAGTAGAACAGGTTTCTTTGCGTTCACAATTATTCTGATCAGATTCAAGGCAAGCAACAGGAGCTAAATTTCCTTCTGTCGTTCTTAAAATTTCTCTAACTGTATATTCAGCTACAGGTTTTGCAAGCCTGTAGCCACCCTGTGGTCCGCGGACACTCTGTAAAAGTCCATACTTACTTAACAAAGCCGTAATTTGTTCCAAATATTTTATAGAAATTGCCTGTCGTTCAGAAACATCCCTAAGAGGAACATAAGAATCTGTTCCGTGCTGAGCAAGATCTATCATAAATCTTAAAGCGTAACGCCCTCTTGTTGAAATCTTCATATTAGACCCATTCCCTACTAGGAAAATAATATATTCTTTTGCAATTTATGTAAATATTTAGATTTCTCAATCAGTCATATACTGTTCTTCCGCCCCAGGCTTTAGAATTACGTTTTTCGTGCGCCAATACCGCATCAAAATCTGCCGAAGGAGCACAATTCTGTTCTATTGCTGAAGCTGTGCGCTGTAATCTGCTCAGACAGTCAGATTTTTCATTGTACCCCATCCTGGATTTTTCAATGCTGTCATGCAGAATCCTTATTGATTCATCATATATTTTAAGAGGAACTGGGAACGGATGTCCATCCTTACCTCCGTGAGCAAAACTGAATCTGGCAGGATCTGTAAAACGGGAAGGCGTTCCATGAATAACTTCGCTTACAAGCGTCAGTGACTGTAAGGTTCTGGGACCCAAACCTGGTGTTAAAAGCAGGCTTTCAAAATCTTTTGGCTCCGAAGTATAAGCCGTTGCCAGAACCGCACCCAAGCGTTTCAAATCTACATCCTGTTTCTGAACTTCATGATGTGCAGGAAGAACTATATTACGTCCCGCACATATAATTTCATCTTCCGGAGACTGCGCAAATTCTTCAAACAAATAGCCCTGACAAGAATCATTATTTCTTACAACTTTGCTGGAGCCACCAAAACCCACCGAAAAACTATAATCCGGATCAGAGACCTTCCGTATTTCATGTAGAACACGGTCAGGTGTTTCCTTTGTAAAATCCAAAATAGCATCACGCGTTGCACCTGCGCCTCCTGCAGTAAGATTTAATATTTTGCCTTGATTTTCACCAGTTACCCCGGAATGCGGTTCTTCTACGAATGAACGCAAATCCGCAGAGCACCAATGATAACGTCTGGCTGTCTTTGTCGAAGTATTCATTCCCTGCTGAACAACAGCCCAATCACCATCATTGGAAAGAATGAAATTATGCTGATAAAGTTGAAAGCCGTCCTGAACAGCCGTATTATCAACCTTTGCACACAGTTTGCTTGAACGCACCAGCGCATCACCATCCAGCGAAGCCTTTTCTGAAAGAATAATAAGTTCTTCCGGAGTTCGGCGCGAATACTTTCCACGCCCGCCGCAAATATAGAGTCCCAGCTCTTTTGAACGCGCATTCACCCCACGTTTCAAAGCATACATAACACTCGTAGTTATTCCTGAAGAATGCCAATCCATACCAAGAACCGCACCCAAAGACTGAAACCATAAAGGATCGCTCAAACGTCTTAAAACTTCCTGCTTTCCATAATTTAATACAAGGGATTCAACAATAAGAGTCCCCAAATCTCTCATTCTATTTGCAAGCCATTGCGGAACAGTTCCGTAATGCAAAGGCAAATCTGCATGTCCCGTACTTTTTATCATATCTGTTTTTCCATAAACTGATTCTGAGCCTTTGTAAATCCTTCAATCCAGAAAAAACCCTCCGAATTGCTGAATTCCGGCACATTGATTCTTATACGCCTGACATCTGATTTTTTCAAGATCTTTATAACAGATTCTAAAAGTTCCGTTCCCCAGCCACGATGCCGATATTCCATGCCTACCAACATTTCGTTTATTTCAAAAGATTTTCCGCCACGCTCAGAACTTTCAGTGATAATACCAGAAATAATTCCTAACACGTTATTTTTCTTTGAATGCAAGACATATAAATCAGACTTTTCAAGAGATTTAACATATCTTTCAAGTTCAATTTCTGTGAATTCTGGTTTTACTTCGCTGTAAAGCAATTGTATTCCTTTGAAAAACTGCGGATCATACAATGAAACAAGCCTTTCATCCTCAGGAGAAAAATTCATATTCGGAAGAACAAATTGCCTGTACATTTCATAGGATGTATAATTTCTACCTTCGCCCGTCATATAGCGCAGTTCTTCTTTCAACGGCTCGTCCTGATTTATAAGATTTACAAGTTGAGGGGAATAGCGCGTATCCATTGTTCGAAGCTCAATCAGAATATCGTCAAAAGTTTTCTTTTCTGCATAATTCCTTCCCTTGTAATCAGTAGAAGTGTCAATCGTATCACAAATAGAAATAAGATCCACAAAAATCTTATAATCAGATTGCAGATTATCGTAAGAATCAGGATAACCTTTTGAACCATCAAAAAATTTATGATGACCAAGAATTACATCCCGGAACTGTTCCAAAAAATCAATTCCATCTACAATTTTTGCACCAAGAGTTGTATGTTCAGAAATATACTGGAATTCTTTATCAGTAATACGTCTGAAATGCAGATTGATTAAATTTGTACGGGCAAGCTTTCCAATGTCGTGCAAAATACCTGCATATTTACAATAATGAATAATTTCTGTTCTGTTTTTTAAAACTTCATCAACCGTCGGATATTTCTTTGAAACAAACAGTTCCGGCTGTTTTTCAAGCATATGAGACAAACAGATTGCAGAAAGATTGCTGACCATTGAAAAATGAATTGCAGAAGTTATTTCCCTGTGAACAAAAATAGTCTGTAAAAACGAAATGAATTCCGTAATATTTTCAAAACAAGAAGATAACGTGCGGACATTTTCATAGACGAACGAATCAATCTGAAAGCCTTTTTCTGCATAAACACTAGATTCGTAATAGCGCAAAAACTCGTTTGCAAGCCTCTTGCAATAAGCTTTATTTGAACAAACAGCGAATAATTCAGGAATCAGAATATTTGCAAAACTAAAAGAACGGTTAAATAACTTAATTTTATCAAGAAGGACAGCAAATTGCGGATCAACCGGGTCATCATCAACAGGAAACGGAGTTTCAGGATAAATAAATTTTTTTTCTGAACTAAGCTGTTCAAACCTATAGCTCAATGTATTAAAGTATTCTTCTTTGGAAATTTCGCCATTTATAAATTTCAATTTATAAAAGAAAGCAAAAATCATAGGATTAACAGAATTTTCGTTTTCTTCTCTTTTAAATTCTTCCGTAAGCCATTCAGAAATTTTAGCCGCGCTTTTTTTCTGAACTTCTGAACTATCATTTTTTGCAAAATCTGCTCTTCCGGCTATAAAAATTCCATAAATCTTAAAAAATCTTATCAAAAGGTTAACGTGGAATTCAAAGTCTGCTTTTTCGCCCCACATTTTTTTGTAAAGATCAGCAGTTCCGCCTTGAACCATCCTGCAAGCATCTTCATAAATCCTAATAAACCCGGCAAGATCGCAATCCCTGTACAAAGCCATACAAAGCATTTCAAAAATCTTACAAAACACAATATGAATACGAACTTCATCATTTGGGGCTGAATTAAAATCTGGAAAAATCGATTCCGCTTCCTTTAAATAATTCATAGCTTCTGCATATTCAACATGCCCAGTCACAGTTTTGCTTATTCCGAGGTTTATAAGTGCTTCAAAACGATCAACCTCCGGCAAATCAATTTTTTTTTGCAAAATTGCAACAACAAGATCATCAGTAATATGAGAATCAATATTATTTTCAAAAAGATAAAATGTTATGTGAAGCAAAAAATTATGAACAGCATCATCTGACAAACGTTCAGGATTTTTTATTGCTGGATGAATATATTTTTCCAAAAGCTCTTCGTTTTCCACAAAAAGTTTTCTTGTAAGTTCTGAATTTGCAGAAAGCATTTTTTGCCATTTGTTATAGTCGTATGACTCCTGCAAAAGCCGTCTTTCAAGATGGAAAATCTGATCAGAGTTAAACTTATATTTATTAAAAAAATAGGTTATATCATCCCTAGTAATAAATTCTGCTTCCACTTTATCCATTATAACCTTAATTTAGAAAAATTGGATATTATTTCATGTTCTTTTCCATAAGACTGAAATAACCGATTGTATAATCAGCGATTTTTGTAAATCCTAGAGAGGCATACAACTTAACGGCAAGCTCATTTTGTTTTTTTACAAAAAGAACAGGAATATAACGCATTTTTACAATTTTAAACATCAGAACACCCATAAGATAAGAACAGAAACCTCTCCCACGGTATTCCGAGTGCGTAAAAACACCGCCAATCTGAGCACATTTAATTCCGACAGCATTTGTCCCTGCTTTAGAAACAAGCAATTCCTTGTCTCCTTCCTTTTTTAAAAGTGCAAGTATATATTGCGTTCTAAAAGAATTTGCCAGTTTTAGCCGGCATAAGTTTTCATCAAAAGAAAGGCACGAAGGAACTACTTCTTCAAGCTCATACTGCTTCTGTAATTCAAAAAGCATTCCCCGCATTTCTGCCGGAATATCCCTCCGGCACCTTAAGACCTCAATTCCATGCTTTTGTGCAAACGTCCGCCGTTCCGCAAGCCACGCCTTTTGACGCACCTTTCCCTTAAATTCCCCGATATCAAGCTTCATAAGATTGTACTCATTAATCTGGCTTGGAACATACTCTAAAAGGCTCAGCGCTTCCAAAATAAGTGCCGTCCCACTATGCGTTCCATTTACGCATACCGGCATGTCAAAACGTTCTGCACAAAAAAAATCAGTAAAAGACTGCACAAAATCTTTCTGCATCGCCGTAGGTTCTTCACTGTTTGCATATGGTAAACAGTGAAGAATTGTTTTTCTTACGCTTACAATTCCGTAAAGATCCTGCTCCGACACCTCTGATGCAAAAACGACGTACACATTATCACTTGTTTTCCGCATTTGAGCACTAAGCTGTACACAAATTTCTTCATATCGCGCCAAAAATTTTAAAAGAGCGGATCTCTTCCGCCCTTTTAATTCTTCCACAGGAATAAAAAGCATAGTATTAAGAATTAAGAAACTTTCCAGAAAACCCTCAAAAAACGGGCAACTGGAAACGTCATACTCCTTGTATTTTTAGACTTTAAACTGATCAACCTGTGCGCCCATCTTTCTGATAAGGACGTCCATATCGCCGGAAATATCAGCCAAGGCCTTTCCTGTTGAATTAATTTTTTCAGCACCAGAAGACATTTCTTCTACACCATGGCGCATTGTGCCTGATGCATCCTGAAGGGTACGAACCGCTTCCAGAATCTGCTTGTTTCCTTCTGCCATTTCACGAGAAGCGTTTTTTACCTGATTAGAACTGTCATTCATAGAATTAAGCGCAATGGAAATCTGTTTAGAGCCTTCACCCTGTTCAAGCATTGCATTCTTGATTTCACGCACAAGATTTGTTGTAGAAGTAAGACTGTCGGAAACTTCTGTAAATGACTGACGCGCATCCATAGAAGCCTCTACCATTCCATCTATACTTTCTGTAATATTCTTAAGCTGTTCACCGATTGTCTTAGACTGAGAAGAAGATGTTTCAGAAAGCTTACGGATTTCGTCTGCAACTACAGAGAATCCCTTTCCTGCTTCGCCAGCATGAGCAGCTTCGATAGCGGCATTCATAGCAAGAAGGTTTGTCTGCTCTGCAATGCTTGAAATAACCATGTTAGCTTCCTGCAAAGCTTTACTTTCTGACTCAATTACCTGAATTCGATCATTAACATCTTCCTGCTTGTGTACACCGGCCATTACTTTCTGACCAAGTCCTTCAAACTCCATTGCCATCTTGCTCACAGAGTTATTTACCGAGCTGATATTTCCAATCATCTCTTCTACAGCAGCAGAAGCCTCTGTAACTGCAGATGTCTGATTTTCAATCATATTGTTCAACGATTCAATATTTGACGCAATCTGATTTACAGCACCGGCAGTTTCTGATACAGAATTCGTCTGATTATTTATCTGCTGAGTTGTTGAATTAATATTATTCAAAATCTGGTCGATTGCGGCAGTTGTGTCCTGAGTACACAGATCAAGCGATTCCCCCGACTGAACAAGGCCGTCTTTAGAAAATTTAATTTCGCGGACAATAGTCTGAAGTTTTTCACTGAACAGATTGAAACCTTTTACTACACGGCCGATTTCATTGTTTGCATGATAGTCAATTCGCTTTGTCAGATCTGCCTCTCCAGAAGCAATTCCCATAATTATATTTTCTACATTCTGCAGTGGTTTGAGCGAATTGTATACAACAAGAACAACAAGAGCAATGATTATTACGATAAGTGCAATTCCGCCAATAACCATGTAACGCATTACAGTTGTAGCAGTTTCAATCATTTCTGCTTCATCCATCATAATTGTAAGGAACCATTGTGTATGCTCAATAGGATGATAGATATTGATTTTACTACCGCCAGCTGTTTCCATAATTCCGTTGTTGCCTCTTGAAGTTTCATCAGCAAGTTTATTCAGCATTGAAACAACTTCTTCACCGCCTTTTTCAAGGTTTGACTTAAGCGTATCAAAGTTACCGCTCGTGCAGATTAAATCACCGTTTGAAGAAAACAGCGAAACATCCCCTTTATCAAGATGAACATTTTCAAGAAGAATCGCCATTCCCTTAAAGTCAAGGACACCACAGAAGAAACCGACTGTCCTTCCGTTTACTTTTGCAGCCTTACAGATATGAATTACAGTTTTTCCTGTGACTTTTGATGTAACCGGATTGTCTATAAATGTATCCTTACCCTGGCGCATAATTGCCTGAAAGTAATCGCGTTCAGAAACATTTGTACTTGTTCCGAGGTCAGAATAGAATCCGCCCTTGTTATCTACCCATGCAACATAATCAATAGTTTTTTCTCTATTTGGTTCATTTTTTCGAAGCCAATTGATAATCGCGTCATTATCGCCTGTCTTAACAATATCTGCATTTGTATAAAAATCCAAATGAGCAAAATATTTTTCCAGAGTTGTAGAAACAATTGTTGAATAAGCTTCTGCAAAGTTTTCATATTCAACCAGTGAACTTTTCTTAATTGCACCTTTAGTCTGTGTTGAAATTGTAATAATCTGAATCAGGTTGAGAACAATTATGGTAGCTGCTACTACTCCAGCTACCAGGACAAACAGTTTCCCATTCTTTTTTTCTTTTGACTTCATTATTTTCCTCCGAGCACTCGTAAAAAAATACAATACTTTTATCGGTAAATTTTTTTGAACTAATACTATTTTACAACCATATTTAAAAAAAAACAAAAAATTTGTAACTATAGGAGGGTTAAATGTATTTTATAATGGCGTTTTATAAGTCAGTCAATTGAATAAGAAAAAATCCTGCGGACCAGCAGAAGCATTTTCACCCCAGCCAGTCCGCAAAAGCATGAAATATAACTAATTTCTGAAACTATGAATTAGCGCAGGAATTCGTCCACCTCTGTTGATTCGCCAGCCGCGCGAGCGGCGTGTAAATAACTTCCTTACAGAGCCAGCAGAGGTGCACCACACATCAATCTAAAAATCAGCGATTTACTTTAGTTTCTGAAACTATGTATCGGCGCAGGAATACGTCCGCCTCTGTTGTTTCGTCAGCCGCGCGAGCGGCGTGTAAATAACTTCCTTGCAGAGCCAACAGAGGTGCACTGCAAACCACCTATTGAATCCACAATAATATTATTAATTTCTAAATGAATGTATCGGAGCCGGAATACGTCCACCTCTGTTGTTTCGCCAGCCGCGCGAGCGGCGTGTAAATAACTTCCTTGCAGAGCCAACAGAGGCACATTGCAAACCACCTATTGAATCCACAATAATATTATTAATTTCTAAATGAATGTATCGGCGCAGGAATTCGTCCGCCTCTGTTGATAAAATCCGCGCAACCAAACTTGCTTACAGGCATTACAGGGCACCCACCCAGCAATCCTCCAAATTCAACCCACTCGCCGGCTTTTTTACCAGGAGCTGGAATAAGGCGGCATGCAGTAGTCTTATTGTTTACCATACCAATAGCAAACTCATCAGCCAGAATACCGCTGATTGTAGTAGCAGGGGTATCCCCCGGAATAGCAATCATATCAAGACCTACAGAACAAACCGTAGTCATAGCTTCAAGTTTTTCAAGACAAATTGATCCTTGCTTAACCGCATTGATCATACCTTCATCTTCAGACACAGGAATAAACGCACCGCTCAAACCGCCAACGTTTGTGCTGGCCATAACGCCGCCTTTCTTTACCATGTCTGTAAGCATAGCCAAAGCCGCAGTCGTTCCTGGAGCGCCTGCACCATCAAGCCCGATTTCTTCCAGAATACGTGCAACACTGTCGCCGACAGCCGGAGTAGGGGCAAGTGAAAGATCAAGAATACCAAAGTTCGTATCAAGGCGTTTTGCTGCTTCAGAACCAACAAGCTGCCCCATGCGGGTAATCTTAAACGCCATCTTTTTAATTCCGTCCGCAAGAACATTAATTGGCTGACCTTTGTATTCGCGGGCTGCAGCAAGAATTACACCAGGCCCAGAGACTCCTACGTTGATTACGCTGTCTCCTTCTCCCGGACCATGAAATGCACCAGCCATAAACGGATTATCTTCCGGCGCATTGCAGAAAACAACCAGCTTTGCACATCCGTTTACAGGAAGATCTTTAGAAACCTCAGAAGTCTTAACGATTGTCTCTCCCATAAGCTTTACAGCATCCATGTTGATACCATTCTTTGTAGTTCCAACGTTTACTGAAGAACAAACAAATTCAGTTGTTGCCAAAGCTTCTGGAATCGATTCAATAAGAATGCGGTCAGCAGGGGTAATGCCTTTCTGAACCAGCGCCGAAAATCCACCTATAAAGTTTACACCAAGATCTTTTGCACAACGGTCCAAAGTCTTACAATAATCTACATAAGACTTTGCATTGCTTGCACCTGCCACAAGTGCTATTGGAGTTACAGAAATACGCTTATTTATAATAGGAACACCAAATTCTTTTTCTATATCCTGACCGACTTTTACAAGGTTACCGGCCTTTTTCATTATTTTGTCATAAATCTTGTCGCATGATTTTTTTGCGTCACTGTCCGCACAGTCCAACAGATTTATACCCATTGTTACGCAGCGGATATCCAGTTTCTGCTTCATGAACATGCTGACTGTTTCCTGAATTTCATTTGGTGAAAATATCATAGATTGTCCTTCGCGCCTTTTGAGCGCATTTCAAAGGTTTTGAAAGTATAGCATAGTATATTGAAAAAAAACGTCCTTTACAACAATGAAGAAAATTCAGTTTACATCCACGAATAAAAAAGGATTATACGGGCGTCTCCGGCCATCTTTCAGATGCCCGGCCGGCTGTTCCGCAGTTCCCTTACGGTCAGCCTCTTCACTCACTCGGAAAACCTCGTTCGCTCCAGTGGCCCGCTCCGCGGCTGCTCCATAGCCTGACGCAAATTTATATTTTCATTAAGGCGTTAAGATAATTTTCAGAAAGAAAATATATTTTTTCAAGAAAAGAATCATCTGTAGGAAGGGCAAAAAGGCTTCCCACTCCACATTCAGGATTCTGGCGTACGATTTCCTTTTTGTGCATTATGTAAGAATCAATCAAGTGCATAAATGCCGCACTGAACCACTTTACAGCACAATCCAGTTCTGCCGGAGAAAGTCCCACTTTTTTATCATTGCAGTAAATTAAAAAAATCTGGCTTATACCGTATTCAAGTTTCTGAAGCTCCCTGTCTGCAATTTCGGCAGCGGCCTTATTAAAATACTTTTCACTATGCACAAAAGCAAAGATCTGAAACAGCGGTTCAGTTTCGTACATCTGAACATAGCGGCGGATAAGAGAATTCATTACTTCAACAAGAGTCTTTTTCTGGAACAGATCCAGTTTCATGAAATTTTCAGGAATGAACGAAAGCTTTTCGCAGTAGTCACGACAATAATTAAGAGTCGCTTCATACATTTCATCGCGCCCGGCAAAATGATTATAAAGCGAAGCCTTTTTAATGCCCAGATATTCCGCAATGTCCTGCAAAGATGTTGCACCTACATTCTTATCAAATGCACAAAACAAAAATGCACTTATTATCTTTTCCTGAGAAATATGTTTAGTTGCCATTCTGACCTTTTAATGCATGTCTTTTACAATACTGGTTTCAGCAACAGTTCCAGACTCTATTTTGTCTTTTACCTCTGACCAGACAGAAATTGTACCTTTTTTATTATGTTTAGAATAGTACAAAGCCTGGTCAGCATCGACCATCGTTTCTTCCAAATCTGAAGGATCTTTATTATCCGTTGTACAACTTATACCAATACTAAAACCGAATGTCTTTTCTTTAGGAACCTTAATTTTTCTTCCTAACAGACGTTCAAGAGCCGGTATAAAATAATTTGCATCTTTCAGGCATTGGTACAAACGTTCACCGGAACGTCTTGCTTCCTGACAGCTTGTATTAGGCAGACAGACAACAAATTCATCACCACCGTAACGGGCAACAAAGTCAACCTTACGGAATACTTCGTTAAGAATACGTCCCATACAAGAAATCAAAAGGTCTCCGGCTTCATGCCCGAACGTATCGTTATAATACTTGAAATTATCCAGATCTACGAACGCTATGGATTCATACATAACGCCATGATGTTTTTTTTCATAACGCGAAAGAAGCTCCGTTTCTATTGCCAGATGCTCCTGCAATGCATAACGGTTCTTAAGCTGAGACAACTGATCAGTTGAAGAAATCATTGTCAGATGCTGGTTCTGCCGGAACATGACAAGCTGCGACTGAACACTGTTTACCGCAAGATTGATAGTAGACATTTCTTCTGCACTAAGCCACATGCGTTTCTGCAAATAAATTATTATACCGCCCACAAATTCAAACTTCGTAAGATTTATGAACAGAAGATCCCTGTCTTTTTCCTTCTTTATGTGATCAGGACTTACATTACTGGTCTGCTTAAGCATTTCTGACCAAAGAGCAGCAGCCGGCTCTTCAACATCGCAACGCAGAGAAGAAGAAAGCACATTCCATGTCCGGCCCGATTTTTCCGCAATAAATACAGCGTCCGCCATTGTATAGTCAAATATTGCCTGAGTAGCATTAGAAATATATTTTGCTTCGCTGTAAATATCCATACTAAAGCTGAGCAGCTTGTTCAGGAACTGCGAATCCCTAAGCCTTTTGTGAAGCTGATTCATGAGCCGTTCTTTTTCACCATGAGCTTCAAGTTCTGCAAGATTCAGTTTTAGCGGTTCAAACTGCTTTATATTAGCCTGATAATCAGACAGAGTTACGCTTTCTTTTCCCTGAGTGTAATACCGGAGTCCTTTCGCCTGAGCAAGCTTAAATCCTCGGTCCCTATATTCTTCCGCGAGATCATCACGCCCTGCTTTTTTCAGAAGGAGCCCAAATTCAAAAAACATAAAACAAAGACGGTGTTCCTGGGTATTTCCGACTTTTTCAAAATCCTTGATACCAGATTCAAAAGTTTCAACAGCTTCTTCAATATGTTTTTCTTCAATCTGAATACAAGCCTTAAGGAAGAATTTAAGGATTTCTTCAATAGGAGTAAAATATTTACCGTTGTTCGAAATATTGTGCAGATTCATCTTTGCACGGGTATATTCACCGTTAAAGAATTCGATTACAGCCTTATAAGTCATCATGTCGTTATATTCCGGCATGAACGAATTAAAATACACGTCTTCCAGCTCAAAAATATACAGAAAATTAAGGACGCTCTGAAAAACTTCATAAGCAAGCTTAAAGTTTCTTCCGTAAAACAAGGCGCGTCCGATATTCCCCAAAGTAATGATTATTTCAGGATAATCATCACTTTCCAGAAGATGTTTGATAAATCCATTTATGAGGTCATAAGACTTGTGATAATCAGAATTGTTAAGATATTCGTAACTGAGACCGTTCGTAATCTTAATGATTGCAGAAAGCTCACCCATTTCTTCCCTAATAAGACGGCAACGGTTGTACCATTCCAGCGCATCTGTTTTACGTCCGTCGTGCGCCATACAAATACCTATCCAATGGCAGGCCGTACTAAGTCCAAACAGATTATCAATTTGAGCCGCCTGCATATAGGCTTCCTTAATATTACCAAACAATTGATCGCGCAGTTCCTTCTGATATACAACGCTCCAGGGAATAACCAAAGATGCATAGATCTTATTGTTTATAAGTCCGGACTTATCAAGCAATTTCAGAACATTGTGATAACGATCAACAGAATAATCAGAACTTACACGTTCCATGATTATATATTCCATCATGCATGTAAGTGCATATAAAGGTGTCTCTGTCCGAGCTTTTAACAGCTGCCTGTTCTTATTTATATATCTGTAGGCAACAGTATTCATGTTCTTTACATATGACACGTTTGCAAGATAATATGTTGCCCATGCTTCCAAATCGTCATCATAACCTTCTTCAAGTACATTGGAAAAATAATAATTTGCAAGATCCATATCATCTTTCAGATAACAAAGAACTCCCATTTCCATGTAGATTGAACGCATTTCATATTTTTCAAAGTTTCGGAGAACACTGTCCGCTTCTATCTTCTTTATGAGCTTCAGACCTTCGCTGAGTGCTAAAAACTCTTTGTAAGAACGTAAAACCTGTAAAAGTTTTTTATAGCCCACTTTAAGACGGTCTTTTTTTGAAATTACATGATCTTCAAAATCTTCTGCACTGTTAATTGAATAATAGTTCGTATTATTGCTTATTGACTGAGCATACTCCCGTATAAATTCAGGACTTTCTTCAAGTTTAATGCCATTAAAGCAGAATACAACCTGCCCGCCCAAATCAGACCACTCTATTTCTTTTATGATTTCAACCGCCTCTTCACTAAGAAGCTGTGCATTTAAAATTATATATTTACCTTTCAAATATTTCTTGAAAAGTTCGATGATCGATTCTCGAATCCTCTTTTTTTCGTAAAAAATTTCTTCGCGGACAACAAGATCGTTACGCCCTTCTACATAACCGTTCTTAAAATATGACAAGAAAACGTTGCGCTGAAGAGGATATGTAACGCTTGAAACAAAGTCCAAATCTGGATTTTTTGATTGAATAATCTGAAGGAAAGGTTTTAACGGAGTAAAATTATCCCTAAGATCAACGATTGAAATATCATCTCCGAATAAATCTTTTACAAGATCCATAAGGCGTTCTGACAAAGACAGAAACATCAAAGTCTGTTTTTCATCTGTAAAAAAATTTTCGGTAATTGACTTAAGAATATTCTTAGAATCCATAATCTCTAAGGATATAACACAAATATTTGATTGTCAAATTTTGAATCAATTTTTTAAAAACTTAACAGGCAAAAACATTATAAATTATATAAATGCATAAAAAATCCCCCCCCCAAAAAATAAAATCGAAAAACATCTTTCAAAACCGGAACCTAAGTACCCCCTGTACGCTGTTATGCCCTGGAACCATATAATTTGCCGCTACCGCAGCAGCTCAACAGAGTTTATAAAAGCATGTTCCTAGTTCACGCTATTTTTTTACACCGCTTAAAAGTTCTAATGCGTTTGCAACGTCCTTAGATTTATATTCTTGCTTTTACGCGATATAACCAATATAATTTTAAATCTCAATATTATGGAGAAATAATAGATGGAACAGACAGTACCAAAGATGCTTCGTAAGGTGGCATCGGAATATCCGGAAATTGCAGCCCAATGGAGTAAAAATAAAGAGGGCGTTTTTGAACCAATCCTTTACCGGGAATTATATAATTTTTCACTTGATTTTGGAGCAGCTCTTCTTAGCATTGGTGTAAAAAGAGGAGAACCTATAGGTCTTATTTCTGATAACCGCAAGGAATGGTTACAGGCCGATATGGGAATAATGGGAATTGGTGCAGTCGATGTTCCGCGAGGCTCAGATGCAACTTTAATCGACCTTGAAGCAATCCTTTCTTTCACTGAATGTCGCTTTTGCATTGCAGAGAATTCTACACAAGTTTCAAAAATTATCTCAATAAAAGACAAGCTTCCTAAACTTGAGACAATCATATCCTTTGATGAAGCTACAGAACAGGTTGCAGAAACTACTAAAAAAGCCGGCGTAACATTACGTTCTTTCAAAGAGATGATTAAAAACGGTCAGAGCTGGCGTCTTGAAAACAAAGGTGCCGTAGAAGCCGAAGTGGAAAAAGGTCAGTGGGATGACCTCGCATGTATCATCTTTACATCAGGAACAACTGGAACTCCTAAAGGTGTAGAACTTACGCACGGAAACTTCCTTACTCAGCTTGATGAAATCCCTGAACGAATCATGCTTAATCCGGGAGACAGAGCTCTTTCTGTACTTCCTGTATGGCACGTTTTTGAACGCGAAGTCGAATACGTAATCATAATACAGGCTGCAACGCTCTGTTACTCAAAGCCGATCGGTTCGGTTCTTCTTGCAGACTTCCTTAAAGTAAATCCGGCGCTTCTTCCTGCAGTTCCTAGAGTTTTTGAAGCCGTATACGATGGAATTCAGCGTAAAATGCGTAAAACCGGCGGAATTGTATACAACATGTTCAGCTTCTTCGTAAACATTGCAATCATACACAGCCGTATGCAAAGAAAAATGTTCAACCAGAATCCATGTTACACACGCTATTATACAGTTGCGTGGTGGATCCTGTTCACTATTCCATGGATTCTGCTATGGCCGCTCAAATTGCTCGGAAACGTTCTGGTATTCCGTAAGATAAAAGCTATGCTCGGAACAAACTTCCGTGCCGGCGTTGCAGGCGGCGGTGCATACCCAAAGAATATCGACGAATTCTTCTGGGCAATAGGCGTAAACGTAGTAGAAGGTTATGGTCTTACAGAAACAGCTCCTATTATCTCAGTTCGTCCGATTGCAGCACCTGTATTTGGCAACGTAGGTGCACCTATCCGTGGTGTAAAAGCCAGAATTGTAAACCCATCCGATGGATACGTTCTTAAGCGCGGTCAGTTCGGTGCTATCCAGATTAAGGGCGGAACCGTTATGCGCGGCTACTACAAACGACCGGATCTTACAGAAAAGGTAATGACTGTAGACGGCTGGTTTGACACCGGCGACCTCGGAATGATGACAATCCATGACGAAATCGTAATTAAAGGACGCAAAAAAGATACTATCGTTCTGCGCGGCGGTGAAAATGTTGAGCCTGTACCAATTGAACAGAAACTAAATGAATCGCGCTATGTAAAACAGAGCGTCGTTGTAGGCCAGGACCAGCGTTATCTTGGTGCACTGATTCTCGTAGATGAAGAAGAAATCAAGAATTATGCTGCAGAAAACGGAATTCAGTACGAAAACTACGAATCCCTTCTTGCTTCTGAAGACATACTCAAACTTTATGATGCAGAAATAAACAACCTTGTAAATCCTAAGAACGGATTCAAAATGTTTGAACGCATAAATAAATTCGCCCTGATTACAAAGCCTTTCGAAGTCGGCGTTGAACTCTCTGCAAAACAGGAAATAATGCGCTACAGACTTACAGAAATCTATAAACAGGAAATTGATACAATTTTTGCTGAATAAAAAAAGGCATTCTAAAAAGAATATGAGGTGGTTGAGATTCTCAAACCACCTCATTTAGTTTAAATGGTCATTTCAACAAGCGCTTTGATTGGCACTGAGACCTGCCAACGACCGCAGGCATCAAATTTCTTGGACAGTTTATCTTTTTGATGGGTAACCATCACTTCAATCAGCAAAGATCAGCTTGCATACACAAAATGATTTAAGCCCCTCCAAATCAAAAATTCAATTCCATTGCACCTGATTTTTTATCCTTTGGAAGGGAATCAAAGTCTTTTCCGATTTTTATAGTAAGGATATCTCCTGACTTCAGATTTCTGTTCCGTCCGTCTATTGCTAAAACCATGCCATGGGCGCAGCACGAATAAAATCCCTGTCTGCGACCAGGAAGCATTATAGGATCAGAAACTACAGCTATCCGATCCTGATTTTCATTACGACCAGCAGCCGTTCTGTTCATATTTTCTGCAAATAAAAAGCTGATTACCGCACGGTCTTTAGGAAGTCCCGCACTTTCAGAAAGCTTAAGCAATTTAGAAGGAGCATCTTCTGTTGAGAACGAGAAATTGCACCATTTTGCACTACCACCATAACGGGCATGAAGTCCATTCATAGGACATTTTTTTAAATGCGGACAAGGAGCAGGAACATTATATCCGGCGGCTATAAATCTTTCACGCATAATGCTTATAAAACGTCCGGCGGCAGGCATACCCGGCTCAGCAATAAATACGGCTGCTTCAGGTTCTGCATAATCAACAAGCCGTTTAAACTGTCTGTCCGCAATTTTTTCCGGGTCTTCATGCTCTTTCTGATACAGCTCGTTGAACATATTTGCACAGGTTACAAAGCGCGCTTTTTTTCGTATTGGCGTACCAATTTCGCCCTTAACGCGGATAATCTTCCAGAAGCTTTCGGCTTCTGCAGTTGACGGCAAAGCCCGGGCGGCAACAGACATATACAAGTCTTCTCCGGTAGCCATTGTACTTTGCGAAATGTCCATACAGTAAACGGTAAGTTTTTTGCTACGAAGATCAGGGCGGGCAAGCCACAGCGCAATAACGACTGTAAGAGGACCGGAACCAATATCAAGAACAACGTCGCCGTCAGACAATTTCAACGCACCTTCCGGCAGATTTGAAAATACACGCGTCAGACGTACCAGATTCCACCAAGTAAAATAGCGCAAATATGCCGAAAGCTGTTCCGTAGCGTTCATATAGCTTACATGACGGCTTTCCCGTTCATCTGTAAGCTGATGAGAAAGAGTACGTATATCCTTAGGCAGATTCTGAAGCTGTCTGCTGTTCATAGGTTTTACCCCCTGAACAATCTGATCAAAATTATTTAGAACCTCAATTGCATCTGCCGGGATGGTCTTTGCATCAAATAGATTTCTTGCAGCTGTTATTTCTGCATCAGTCCTTTTTAGACCAGCACAAAAAACATCTCCAGCAGTCTTTTCAGTGCCACGCCTTTTTGCATCAAAATATGCATCCCGCTGGCGGTTAAATTCCTTCCGCTTATTTTTTGCCTCAGAGATTTTTGAATTCTTTTTCTTACTGAACTGATCGTACCATTTTTCGTTAGCCATAAAAAACCTAAAGATACCTACAATTTATTCTTTTTTGCATACAAATACAGTTCATTTAATTCAGAACGTATTTCATGCATCTGCATCAAAAGATCTGCATGATTATTTACAGCCTCTGATTCTGCTATTATCTGATCGCGAGCGCCTTCAATCGTAAATTTCTTTTCGACGATAAGATGCTTAAGACGGACAACCATCTCAAGCTCTTTCTGAGAATAAACTCGTCTTCCTCCGATATCTTTCATCGGAGAAAAGCCGGGAATAATTTCTTCCCAATAGCGAAGAACATGAGCTTTTACACCTGTTAGTTCTTCTATTTCGCCGATTGAATATTGCATCTACCGTTCCCTGTCTTCCCACTTTTTGCGGCTGGCCTTCATTTCCAGCTGAACAGGAATTTTATCGAACCCAAGATCTTCACGGATTCTATTTTTAAGATATGTTATATAAGTTTCCGGCACTACTTCTGGACGTGTTGCAAAAATAAGGAACTTAACCGGATTTACACCTTTCTGAGTCATATAGCGGATTTTGAAATGCGCAGTCTTACTTGCCGGCGGCGGATATTTAAACAACCAATCATTCAATGCCATGTTAAGCGCAGCAGTTTCTATCTTGTGCATAAGCTGTCCGTATACATCCACCGCCTGACGGAGCAGCTCAATTACACCGGTTCCGTTCAGGGCAGAAAGCATTACAATCGGAGCATATTCCATCTGTCCGAACATAATGTTCATCCAGTTCTTTATATTCTTTTCTGCCTTGCGGCTTTGATCTTCGTTAAGATCCCACTTATTCAGAACAAAAATGATTCCGCGGCCTCGTTCGTAGGCAAGGTTGCAAATTTTCTTATCCTGTTCAGAAAGACCTTCCTGAGAATCAATCATTAGAAAAACAATATCGCAGCGATCAAGAGTTTTGATTGCCCTGTTTACAGAATAATATTCAACATTTTCGTGAACACGAGCCTTCCTGCGGATTCCAGCAGTGTCCAAAACCTGAAAATGCTTTCCTTCAAATTCAAAATAACCTTCAACTGTATCGCGAGTAGTTCCTGCATAGTCACATACGATAGAAGCATTACTGTGCGTAAGTCTGTTGGAAAGTGTAGATTTACCAGTATTAGGCTTACCCATTATTGCCACACGGATCGGCGGTTCATCAGAAATAAGCTGAACCTTACTAAAATCCAAACGGCTCTCAAGGCGTTCATAAAGCTGACGGATGTTGTCACCATGTTCTGCAGAAATGAACAAAAGATCTTCAAATCCAAACTGAGCAAAATTCCAGGCGACGTTTTCGTTCTTTCCGCCTTCAGTTTTATTTACAACTGTAATCAGCTTGTCCCAATGTTTCCTAAGACGATGAATCATTTCTTCATCCTCTGGAGTGATTTTTTCTGCCTCAAGAACAAGAATTACAAGATCAGCCTTTTCAATCACTTCGATAGAACGTTCAACTACAAGTTCATCAAGTTCAGCTTCCATTGTTCCAATATCACGCTGAAGCTTATATCCGCCTGTATCAACAAGACGAACAGGCTTTTTATTGAACATTGCAACACCCTCTACAGGATCCCGCGTAACACCTGGCGTAGGGTCAACAATTGCAAGCCTGCGCTGCATAAAACGGTTGAAAAGGGTAGACTTTCCTACATTTGGACGGCCGGCAATTACCACAAGAGGAGCTCCTGCGTACTGTTTTTTGGCCATTCCGTAAACAACTTCTTCTATTTCTGAGTCTTCATTATCTTTTTTTTCAGGATCATCTTCTTCATCATCAGGAAGCGAAATTATTTCCGTTGCTTCAAGTTCAAGATCCATTTCTTCCGTATTTTTTATTTCTTTCGGTCTGCTGAAATCCGGCTTCTTCTTTTTCTTTGCCATTCTTATGCTATCCTTAAAGTTTGTTTAATTTTTTTGACGAAATTGCTTTCAGTTCCTTTATTGTAAAACGATGAAGCAATTCTTTTGTACGGGTTATCATCTTTGCACCCATACTAAGATTTCTGATTCCCATACCTGCAAGAACAAGTACACTTTCCTGTCTGCCCGCCATTTCACCGCAAACCGAAACTGGAATCCTGTATTTTTTTGCATTTTGAATCGTAATATCTATCAGACGCAGCACCGCCAGATTAAATTCGTCATATATTCCCGAAACATTTGAATTTTCCCTGTCAACCGCAAGAGTATACTGCGTAAGATCATTTGTTCCTAAAGAAAAGAAATCCACAAGCTTTGCCAGACAATCGCTTGTAAGTGCCGCAGCTGCCGTTTCTACCATAATTCCAACAGGCACTTTTTTATTGAACGGAATACCTTCCGATTTAAGTTCTTCCCGTACCAAAGCCGCAATCTTTAAACATTCCTCAACCTGTTCAGAAGAAGTTATAAGCGGAATCATAATCCTAAGATCACCATAAACACTAGCCCTGTACAAAGCCCTGAACTGCGTCTTTAAAATCTGAGGGAAAGCAAGGCTAAGTCGAACAGCCCTCATTCCCATCAGCGGATTTTTTTCTTCAAAATTCGGAATATCTACGGAACTAATAAGCTTATCACCACCAGCATCCAACGTACGGATTGTAACAGGCTTTCCTTTCATGATTTCAAGGACTTTTTTATAAGCCTCAAACTGTTCTTCTTCATTAAAGGAACGCGCAGAAACATGAGGAGTTCCGTCTGCCATGCTCATATAAAGGAATTCTGTTCTGAACAAACCTATTCCGTCTGCACCAGATTTTGCAGCAATCTCTGCCTCTTCTGTAGAGCCAATATTCGCATACAACTTGAATTTTGTTCCATCCTTTGTTTCCGCAGGAAGATTCAGATATTTATCAAGCAAAGCCTGCTGCGCTTTCTCTGAATTGATTTTTTCATTGTATTCATTGAGGGTAGCTTCATCAGGATCTGCAAGAATTTCTCCGATTTCGCCATCAATTACAATCAGTTCGCCGTTCGTAATCTTTTTCTGCAGGCTTGAACGGTTTACGCCAACAATCGTTGGAATTCCATAGTTACGAGCAAGAATGACAACATGACTGGAAAGACCGCCTTCTGTAAGCGCAAGCCCCGCAATCTTTTTTCTTGAAAGTACAATTGCATCTGTAGGACTCAATGTTGTAGCAATGACAATACTACCATCAGGAATTTTATTTATATCAAAAGGATGAATTCCCAGCATTTCATTAAGAACGCGTCCAAAAATATCTGTTATATCCTGCGCCCGTTCTGCAAGATAATCATTTCCTGCATTTCTTAATCGATCTGCATATTCCTGTGATTTTTTATGAACTGTATATTCAATATTAAAGAATTCTTTTTCGTAGCAATCCTTAAGTTCTTTTGTAAAGACCGGATCCGCCAGCATAAGAATATAAGTTTCCAAAATCTCACGCTGAACATCATTTGATTTTTCTGTAGAAGAAAGAGAGGAAAGTCTGTCAGAAACATCTGCCGTAACAGTCTGTACAGCCTTTTCAAAACGTATCCAACCAGCCTCAAGATCAGAAGCCTTAACTGTATTGCGAGGAATTGACCGTTTTACCGATTCAGGAACTAAAAATGCCGGACCAATGCCAGCTCCACTTGCAGCTGAGATCCCAAGAAAAACTTCCATGGTCTGATTATACAGAACAAATTATGCACGGTCAAATAATTCAGCAAATTTCGTAAATTGATTTTATTTCGTCTGTGTATTCGCCGGGATTTTTATAAACAACGAGCGGTTTTTCTACGGTAATCCTTGAATTTGCACCCTTGCGAGCTTCAAGCAAGACCATATTCGGTTCCTTATCAACAAAAGGCTGAACGAGACGCATTCGTTTTGGTTCAAGCCCATTAGCAGATAGAGACCCGAAGATCTCTGCAAGTCTGAAAGGGCGATGAATCATATAGAACCTTCCCTTTGGCTTTAATAGATACGCAGCTGAACGCACTACATCATCCAGCGTACACAAAACTTCATGACGGGCAATAGCCTTACAGTCCGATGGATTCTGCTTACCATGCTGGAAAATCATATAGGGCGGATTGCAGGTGACCACATCCGCCTGAGCCTTCGGAAAAATATCAGCCGTAGCCTTTATATCTCCGCACACAACGTCTATTACAGATTCAAGTCCATTCATACTTACTGTTCTAGCTGCCATATCCGCAGAATCAGCCTGAATTTCCAGTGCTGTAATATGAATATCACGCTTTTGACCGGCAAGAAGCAGTGGTATTATGCCTGTCCCTGTCCCCAGATCATACACCCGGTCGTTATGCCGTACTTCTGCATAATCTGCAAGAATAACAGCATCAATACCGAAGCAGAATCTTTTTCTGTCCTGAATAATTTTAAACCCGCTTTTTTTCAGCGTATCTGTAACTTCGTTGTCCTTTATAAAATCCATAAATTTTTACATTTCATATCCAGGCTGAATGATAGTATTCTTATCAGCACGGACTTTATCGTAAACCTTAGCTTTCCATTCATCCTGCGAAACATCTACGATGCTTACAGAAAAATGTTCTTTTCCTCTGTTAAGTTCCTTTGAGGCTGTCTCAAGGATTGCATCAGCAAGACGTTTTTTTGTTTCATCATCTCTTCCAGGATACATCTGAATTGTAATATGCGGCATACTTTTACTCCTATAAAAATAAATTTATCTCTTTTTAATAATTTCCCTTATGCTTTCAGCAAAATTTCTTTTTCCGGTATGGAAAGAAAACAGAAAGTGCCGCTTTTCTTTCAATTCCTCATTCTTTTTCTGAATAAGCATCTTAAGATTTTCGTAGCGGACTTCGATCTGCTGTTCACGAGCAAACTCACGTATTTTTGCAGAAAGCTTGAATGTATAACATGCGTCCATAGCAAAGACTCCATAGAAAAAACCAATTACAAGACAGAACGCAAGATGCTTTGTAAACCAATAAAGCCATTCCAAAATCTGCGGATGAACTAGAAAATAATAAAGTGCACTTAAAAGTATCCAATAGAATGAATACTGAGGACATATAATTCCCTTTACATTTCCCCAGCAATTAGAATAATCCCAAAGCTTGATCTTCATTCCTTTTATGAATATAAGTCCTGCAATGTATTCCATAACCGTAATGCACAAAGCCATAAGCACAAACAGAACCAGCTGCCGTAACCATATTTCATGTACAAAAGAGACATCGATAAAAGAAAGTAAAAAAAGCACGCAAAGAGACAGCCCGTACAATGGAAGATAAGGGCCGGTCAAAAATCCAGGATTTATCCATTTACGTTCCGGATTAGCTTTAGAAAAAAACCTTCTCCAGATAACTTCAATTCCCCATCCGATAAGGCTGCCGCAGAAAAACAAAAATGTAAGAACTAAAAATAGATCCATAAAAAAAGTTTATACAGAAACATCTGCCTTTTCAATATAAAATCTGTTCCGTATAAAAAAAACAACAAAATTTGCATTTTTTTCTTGCAATATATTTATTCTGTGTTATAAAGGAATTGTTGAACGGAAGGTATTGGATTCCTTCTGTGATACATGATCAGGAGGCATTAATGGAGCCGATTGAATTACACAGCCTTATCGAGGCTTAAAACCGATAGGCAAAACCTATTCTTGCGGTTTAAAGCAGAAAGAACAATATGCGTGCAAGCAAAACTCACAGCAGGAACCTTGCACATACAGGCCGGCGAACTAGCCGGCTTTTTTTTAGAATTCCTGCCTGTAAAATAAGCCTATATCTACAAATTAAGCTTATAAGATCATTGTCTGAAAACAGATTGTCAATTATTTATTTTCTTCTGCACCAAAGCGGAATGTTACACCAACTTCTGGACGGCAAACAAATGTGTTTTCAAGCAAAACATTACCTGATGCAGTTGCCGAGAACATACCCTTAGTCTTTGTCTCTCCCAGAGAAAGGAAGTACCAGTCAAATACAAGACCTGCATTAAATCCAAAGTGTTTGTTTAAATCAAAATTTACTTTAGCTTTAGTACCAAGACCTAAAAGTGCAGACCTTCTTGTCCAGTCAGAATACATAAGTACAATTGCCCTATTATTAATTAAATTATTAGGATCTATATAAATGCCATTTGCCTTTGACTCTGAAAGAGCTGCATCAAAGCCACCTCCCAGCTTGATTTTTATAGAATCGCCAAGATTCAAAATGTATTCAGCACCAAAAAGAATAGAACCGAATGATGTTACCTTATAATTAGGATCTGCCCAATTAAAATTACCTGACAAACCCATTGTAAGTTCATCAGAAGTATTAAAAGAACCTGTTAAAGCTAAATCTGTAAAAAGTCCGAAATATTTATTCAATTCTAAATCGCCGGCAACATAAACACCTGCAATTGATGTTGAAACTTTATCCCTTGTTTCTGCCAAATATCCCTCAAGTTCAACTTCTCTGGCAGCTCCACCAAATGTAAGACCAGTTTCAATGTTTGCTTCCACTGCAAACATTCCTCCTGCAGCAAACAGAGAAAGAATAACAGCCGCTGCTATTTTTTTCATAAAAAAAACTCCTTGCGGAAAAACTTTAATCCGCAAATATTATTTTACATAAGGACAGGGGAGGGATGTCAAGATTTCTGCAACTTCTTATATCGAAAAATTATTTTCCATACTGCAGCTTTATCAACCGCATACATAACATAATAGGAAATACAAAGCATAACACTCACAAGAAGTATTATGCATAAAGAATCAACGCGCATATAGCTCAGAGACCGGCACTGTTAATGCTTAATCTTCTCCCTTTACATCGACTGATAATAAGCCCGCATTGACTCGCTTAAATCATTAAGATGCTTAAAAAACTCCGGCTTATCTTTGCACTTTCGCATACAGTCAATCAAACCCTTATAGGGGGAAGTAAAATACAGCGGAAGATCAACTTCGTTCTTAAAATTGTCCGGCTGGTAAGCTAAAAACTCCTGCTCTGTAGAAAACTTTGCATTTTGGCCGGGTTTGTTTCCGCGAGGATCCAATCGCACCCATTTTCCAAGTGACTTAAAATAAACCGCGTTAAACCCATGCGGATAAAAATGATTTTTCTGTTTCGCGCACAAAATCTGGTAGCAAAATCCCGTTGGAATTCCAAAATTACGCAAAATTGCCGCATACAGATGAGACTTCGCCATACAAATTCCGTGACCAATTTTTATTACATCACTTGCAGAAACAGCCAGTTCCGTTCGCTTACAATCCGAAGTATGAGGGAATTCGTTCTGTACAAAATAAAACGCCTTTTCTGCCAGAAGGATCTCATTGCCACGATACCGTTCAAACTGCCTGCAGATTTCCTGCACTTCCGGCGAGTTAAAATCTACAACATCGCTTTCTGCAAGATACATTTCCCAGTTGGGACAGCTGTTTTTTGTACTCACAGAAATTCCGTCACCAATTTCATAAAAAATAGTTGTAAACTCGGGATTTTCCTTTAAGAAAGTAACATAACGAGCAATCTTGCGCACCATTTTAATCGTACTGTAATTATGTGTAAGTGCCCGATTTTCGACCATGCCGTGAAATGAAAGATTATCCGTAATAATTGCACCGCCTTCCGCAAGATTTTTCTGGAACTTTACAAAAAATTTCAGGTTCTGAGCTTTAGGGCCATCAATAAAAATCAGATCGTACTTATCTTTAAAATCAAAACGAGCCGCATCACCAAGGTAAATAGTAATCCGGTCCATTAAACCGCTCTCTGCAATATTTTTTACAGCAAGCGTATACCGCTCAATATCAAATTCTACTGTATCAACAAAAACTTCCTCACCGGCACGCGCAAAATTAATCGCTGAATACCCGATTGCGCTTCCAATCTCCAGAATTTTATGAACATCATGTTCTTTTATATAATTGACAATAAAATCAAGGCTTGGATCTTTAATAATCGGTACCGAATTAGTGCGTGCAAATTCTTTGATTTCGGAGGTCTGTTCCATTTGCTTAATAATATCGTAATAAAAAATATGAGGGAAGACTATTCATATCACAACCCGTCAAACTTTCGTATTCCAATAATAAACTGTTATAAATAATTTGACATAGCGGAATTGTAAGTTAAAATTAACGTCATATTTGTAGGGAAAAACATGAGTAAACTAAAACCTGTTATTTATGTAGACAAAGACAAATGTGTAAACTGCCATAGATGTATCGCAGTTTGTCCGTCAAAAATGTGTAATGACGGTTCCGGAGACTATGTAAGTTTAAATCCAGATTTGTGCCTTGGATGCGGTCATTGTATTCAAGCCTGTGAACATGGTGCCCGGATTGGCCTCGATGACACCCAGATTTTTTTTGATGACCTAAAAAAGAAAGAAAAAATTGTTGCAATTGTTGCTCCTGCTGTAGCTGCAAATTTTAAGGGAAAGCAGCTTAATCTCAATACCTGGCTAAAATCAATTGGCGTTGCTGCCGTTTTTGACGTAAGTTTTGGAGCTGAAATTACAACTAAAGCGTATGTTGAATATTTTAAAAAAGCAAACCCAAAACTTTTAATAAGCCAGCCTTGTCCAGCGCTTGTAACATGGATGGAACTTTATCATCCGGATTTAGTAAAATATCTTGTACCTGTAGACAGTCCTATGGCCAACACAATAATCATGATCAAGGAATTCTTTCCAGAATATCGTGATTACAAGGTTGTTTCGATTTCTCCGTGTTATGCAAAACGCCGTGAATTTGATGAAAACAAACATGGCGACTACGTTGTAACCATGAGGAGCCTGAATGCGTATTTTGCAACAAACGGGATCGTCCTTGATAAATATAAACCTTCAGATTATGACAATCCTCTTGCAGAACGTGGCGTTCTTTTTTCTACTCCCGGAGGTCTTATGCGTACTGCAGAAAGATTTGTTCCTGGAATCAATAAAATAACCCGCAAGATTGAAGGCTACCCTGCAGTTTATGAATATTTTGAAAGTCTTGCAAAAAATTTGAAAAACGGAAAAGATCCTGCTTACAAAATAATTGACTGTCTTAACTGCGAAAAAGGCTGTAACTGCGGAGCTGGAACAACCACTCAGCAAATGGATCTTGATGAACTTGAAGGCTACATTGAAAAACGTTCCAACGAACGTATTTCAAAATGGAAGATGGACAATCCTTCCAAGGTAAAAAAAGCCCAGAAAAAACTTGATGCTACAATAAATAAATTCTATAAATCGGGACTTTATACCCGAACTTACAAAGATCTCTCTGATAACATAAGAAATAATGTAAAAATCCCAACAGAAGATCAGATTAAAGAAATTTTCATTAAAATGGGCAAAAAGTCTGAACGAGACGAACTGAATTGCCGTGCCTGCGGATATAATTCCTGCCGCCAGATGGCTCAGGCAATTTTTTCTGGTGTAAACCGTCTGGAACACTGCCACCATTATGTTCTTCATCAGATGAACGAGGACTTCAGACACGAATTGAACGAAAAGATTCAAAATGTAAAAGATCAGAGTATCAGCTGTATCGAAAAATCACAGCAGAACGTAAACAACCTTGTTGAAGTTACAACAGAAATGTCGACCAACGTACAGTCCAGTTCAAGTGCAATTGAACAGATGATAGGAAATGTAACTTCAATCAATTCAATTATTAATAAGAATTTTAAAGCTGTAAATGACCTTGAAGAAGCAACTTCTGTTGGTCAGAACGGTCTTTCAGAAGTCTCACAACTTGTAAAAACTATTGAAGAAAAATCCTCTGACCTGCTTGGAATGAGCAAAATGATTGACGAAATCGCAAAGCAGACTGATTTGCTTTCAATGAATGCCGCAATTGAAGCTGCTCATGCCGGCGATTCAGGTAAAGGTTTTGCCGTTGTTGCCAGTGAAATCCGCAAGCTTGCTGAAAATTCAAGTAAAGAAACAAAGGCAATAGACGATGTATTGCAGAACATGAAAAACCTTATCGATTCAATTTCCAATAAAACAGACGTAGTTTCTACGGAATTTTCAAAGATCGTAAGTCTGACAGGATTAGTAAAATCTCAGGAAGATCAGATTCATAATGCAATGACTGAACAGAATGAAGGAAGCAAGATACTTTTAAATTCATTGACAAAGATGAAAGAATCCCAGCAGGCTGTTCACGATGCAGAAGACCAGTTAAAGTTAGAAACTGACGAAATTAAACGTGCAATGACCAACCTTGATGTTTAAAAACGGAGCTGCAACAAATGCTTGAGTACAATCCAAAATCTCGTATTGCCGACGAATTTATAAATCATCAAGAAATTCTTGAAACTCTTGAATTTGCAGAAAAGCACAAAAGTGATTATGTGCTGATTGACGAAATCTTAGAAAAATCCCGCCCTCAAAAAACAAGCGACGGCTGGCATTGCGCAGGTCTTACTCACCGTGAAGCAAGCGTTCTTTTAGCGTGCACAGATTCCAGTCGTATTGAGCGTATGTTTCAGATTGCCGAAGAAATCAAACAGGCTTTTTACGGTAACAGAATCGTTCTTTTTGCGCCTCTTTATCTTTCAAATTATTGTATTAACGGCTGTCTTTACTGTCCGTACCACGCAAAGAATAAGCATATCACGCGCAAAAAACTTACTCAGGAAGAAATCCGCGCAGAAGTTATTGCCCTACAGGATATGGGACATAAGCGCCTTGCTATTGAAGCCGGGGAAGATCCAGTAAATAATCCGATCGAATATATCCTTGAAAGCATCAAAACAATTTATTCAATTCACCATAAAAACGGAGACATCCGCCGTGTAAACGTAAACATTGCGGCAACCACTGTTGAAAACTATAAAAAACTAAAAGAAGCCGGAATCGGTACATATATTCTTTTTCAGGAAACCTACAACAGAAAAGGATATGAAAAACTTCACCCTACGGGTCCAAAACATAATTCCACCTGGCACACAGAAGCGATGGATCGTGCTATGGACGGCGGAATCGACGATGTAGGACTTGGAGTTCTGTTTGGGCTGGAAGGTTACCGCTACGAGTTCGCAGGACTTTTGATGCACGCAGAACATCTTGAAGCTGTTCACGGAGTCGGCCCGCACACAATCAGTGTTCCGCGCTTAAAACATGCCGACGACATAAATCCAGATGTTTTCGACAATTCAATTCCAGATGAAGTTTTTGAAAAAATAATCGCCTGCATCCGAATTGCAGTTCCGTACACAGGAATGATTATTTCTACCCGCGAAAGTGAGAAAGTCCGCGAAACAGCTCTCAGAGTTGGAATTTCTCAAATTTCTGGCGGAAGCAGAACAAGCGTTGGTGGTTATACTCTAAAAGAACGCCCTCATGACACAGAGCAGTTTGACGTAAGTGATCAACGCACCTTGGACGAAGTTGTCCGCTGGCTTATTGAAAAAGATCATATTCCTTCATTCTGTACAGCATGTTACCGTGCCGGTCGTACAGGAGACCGTTTTATGAGCCTTTGTAAAACCGGTCAAATTCAAAACTGCTGCCACCCGAATGCCCTTATGACTCTTACAGAATATCTTATAGATTACGCGAGCGACGAAACAAAAAAAATTGGCTTTCAGATGATTGAAAAAGAATTGAACAACATTCCAAAAGAAAACGTAAGGAAGATTGCTGCAGAACATATTGAATCAATCAAAAACAGCAATGCACGGGACTTTAGATTTTAACACGGACTTCGGAGGCACCATGTTACAGAGAACTACAATCAGTTTTTTTGGAAGAACCAATGCCGGAAAATCCAGTCTGGTAAACGCTTTAACAAATCAGAACATGAGCATAGTTTCTGAAATCAAGGGAACTACGACTGATCCTGTAAAGAAAGTAATGGAGCTTTTGCCGATTGGCCCCATTACTATTATAGATACGCCCGGTTTTGACGACGAAAGTGAGCTGGGTTCAAAACGAATAGAAAAAACACTGGAAATTCTAAATCAGACTCAAATTGCAGTCCTTGTCTGTGATGCGAAAGAAAAAAATCCTCTTGATGAAAAAGAAAAAATTTTGATTGAAAAATTCAAGGAAAAAGAAATTCCGTACATTATAATTTTTAATAAATGTGATTCACTTGATTCTGTAATTCAACAGGCACCTATCGAAAATTCAATATGCGTAAGTGCAAAAAAAGCAATAAACATAGATGAATTAAAAAAAAGAATCGCAGAACTTGGATCAACGCTAAAAATGAGGCCGCTTATAAGCGATCTAGTAAAACCCGGCGAAGTTGTAGTCCTTGTTATTCCGATTGACGAGTCCGCTCCAAAAGACAGGTTGATTCTACCACAGCAGATGGTTTTGCGTGAACTACTAGAAACAAAGACAGTCCCAATTTGTTCCCAAGTTGAAAATCTTGAATCTGTACTGAAAACAATTTCAAAAAAAGCATCATTAGTAATTACAGATTCCCAGGCATTTGAAAAAGTAAGCAAAATTGTTCCAGATAACATACCGCTTACAAGTTTTTCCATTATAATGGCGCGTTTTAAAGGCTCTCTTGAATATTCCCTGAAATGCGTAAAATCTCTTGATAGATTAGGAGACGGGGACAAAATTTTGATAAGCGAAGGGTGTACACATCACAGACAATGCAAAGACATTGGAACTGTAAAAATGCCCTCCTGGATTCAAAAATACACCGATAAAAAAATAGAGTTTAAATTTTCAAGCGGTGCGGATTTTCCAAAGAACTTATCAGAGTTCAGCCTAGTTATTCATTGCGGTGGCTGCATGCTTAACGAAATGCAGATGAAAAACCGCATAATTCAATGTAAAGAACAGGGAATTCCGATCACAAACTACGGAATGACGATAGCGTACATGAACGAAATCTTACCGCGTGCGTTAAGGCCCTTGAATATCGAACTGTAAATGAAAAGCGAAATATATTCCATTGTACAAAAACTAATCAAAACTCATTCGCTGGAACTTGAAGAATACGAACTTCTTATAAAAGAGCGCTCTCCCGAACTTCAGAGTTTTTTGCAGGATGAAGCATGTCGGCTTCGAAAAGAAATTTACGGAACAGAAGTTTATATCCGCGGCCTGATAGAATTTTCAAATTACTGCAAAAACAACTGCTATTACTGCGGGATCCGGGCGGAAAACACTAGGCTGCACCGCTACAGACTTACAGAAGAAGAAATTTTAGACTGCTGTTCACAAGGTTACGATTTAGGATTCAGGACTTTTGTCCTTCAAAGCGGAGAAGATAATTATTTTACAGATGAAAAACTCTGCAAAATCGTAAGTCAAATCAAAAAAAAGTACCCGAATTGTGCTATAACGCTTTCAGTTGGTGAACGCACAAAAGAAAGTTACCAGGCTCTGTTTGACGCAGGGGCAGAACGATACCTTTTGCGCCATGAGACTGCGTCCGAAGATCATTACAAAAAACTTCACCCTGTAAAAATGAGCTATACTAACAGAATAAACTGCCTTGCGGTTTTAAGAAAAATCGGCTATGCCGTAGGCTGTGGTTTTATGGTGAATTCTCCGTTCCAAACAGAAAAAAATCTTGCACAAGATTTGAAATTTATAGAAGAATTTAAGCCAGAAATGTGCGGAATCGGACCTTTTATCCCTCATAAACAGACTCCATTTTCCATTTATCCAGCAGGGACAGCTTCTTTAACCTGCTATCTTATTTCGATTATCAGAATAATCAGCCCGAACATATTGCTCCCAGCAACAACCGCTCTTGGAACAATTGCACCAGACGGCCGGGAACAGGGGCTTTTAAGCGGCGCAAATGTTGTCATGCCCAATTTATCCCCTCTTGCAGTAAGAAAAGACTATTCCTTGTACGACAATAAAATCTGCACCGGGGATGAAAGCGCTCAATGCCGTACATGCCTTGACAAAAGGATTCAATCAATAGGTTTTAAAACAGTAATTGACCGCGGAGACCAATTGAGATAAAAAACTTTTACCACGAAGCATATTTTTCTCCCGGCACCATAACGCAAATCTGCTCCAATTCGAGCATCATAATTAAATTGACACTGCTTTATGCCGCTTGTAAAATGAACAGAAGATACGGTGAAAACTTATTAAGAAGAAAAAACGCTTCATGGTTTTCAAAGCTGACAGCGGATTAACTCCGTTGCAATTTAAAACAATGTTATGTAGCTGCCCCCCATAGGGATACAAAATCCAGAAGCATAGCATTTCTCCGTATTTAAAACAGAATGGAGAATCTATGGAAAACATGGTTAAAAAATCAGAAAGAAGTGCAGGAATCGATATTTATAAAATTCTATGTATGTTCTTTGTAATCTGGTTTCATTTTTCGGATCACGGAAGCGTTCAGATCACCGCAAATGATGAAATAACATTCAACTGGCTTGTCCTTGCAGGTTCAAGAATATTTGGCGGAATTTGTAATTTCACTTTTATTCTATGTACCGGTTATTTTCTTTGTACAAAGAAATTCAATGTCCAAAGAATCCTGAAGCTCTGGCTACAAGTCTGGTTTTACTCTGTTCTTTGTGGAATGGTAGCCATTGCCTTAAAAATGGAAAGTTTCGCATTATCCTCTATTTTACCAATGCTTCTTCCTTTTACTCTTAATCAGTATTTGTTTTTTACAAATTACCTGATTCTTATTTTACTTTCTCCTGTAATAAATCTGCTTATCGAAAAAATGGACAAAAAGCAGCATTTATGCCTGCTTATATTCTGCTTTTTGATAACCACATATTTCCCGACATTTGGAATAGCCCTTGACGTAAATAAATTCAGTTACTCATTTTTCTTCCCATATATTCTAGCGGCATATCTAAAAAAATACAGGCCTGAATTAAAGTTCAAAAATTCTCTCTATGGCTGGCTTGGACTTTTCTTTCTTTTATTAGAAATCTTAACCATTTTTATCGCCCGCTCTATAAATGTCAGACTTGTTAAATTCGGGCAAAGTATGCAATTTGACTTTTTCGTTTGGCCTATGGACAAACTTCCATGTGTCTTAACTTCCGTATTCCTGTTTATCTGGTTTGCAAATCTAAAAATAAAATATAACAAATTTATAGGCTTTTTAAGTTCTTCTCTTTTTGCTGTATATTTACTACACATTGGAAAATTATGGAAATTATTCTTCCGAATTCTTTTTAACAATGAAAATACATACAACACAAATTTAATGCTGCCTCAAATGATTTTATGTTCAGTCACAATCTTTTTTGGAGCAATTTTGATTGATAAATTAAGAATATACTTTTTTGAAAAGCCTGTACTTTTTTGCCTGAAAAAACTAAAAGAAAAACTTATAAATTCAGATTATAATAAAAATGACATATCAAATGTGTAAGCGCTAATTGTTTCACCTTCCTAAGATGGAAGGTGAAATTTTCCTAAATTCTCATAGCGCAATATCTTCCGTAACGGGCTTGCTCCGGGCTACCCTCGCGGTCGGTACCTCACTTTGTTCGGCACGCGCTTCGCGCCCCTATGCATCCCGGCGCAGATAATTCCAAAAAGTATTGTTCATTTTCTTAATTCTGTCTACGGCGGTTAGAACCGCCGGTAGCTTTTGCTCCGGGGGTCCGCGTGTTAAAACACGCTCCTATCCCGGCGCAGATAATTCCAAAAGGTATTGTTCATTTTCTTAGTTCTGTCTACGGCGGTTAGAACCGCCGTTAGCTTTTGCTCCGGGGGTCCGCGTGTTAAAACACGCTCCTATCCCGGCGCAGATAATTCCAAAAGGTATTGTTCATTTGCTAAATTCTGTCTACGGCGGTTAGGACCGCCGGTAGCTTTTGCTCCGGGGATCCGCGTGTTAAAACACGCTCCTATCCCGGCGCAGATAATTCCAAAAAATATTGTTCATTTCCTAAATTCTGTCTACGGCGGTTAGAACCGCCGGTAGCTTTTGCTCCGGGGATCCGCGTGTTAAGACACGCTCCTATCCCGGCGCAGATAATTCCAAAAGATATTGTTCATTTCCTAAATTCTGTCTACGGCGGTTAGGACCCCTGGAGCAGTTTTTTTCTATACAAAGACTGCTATACTCCGGCAGAATATTTTATCATAATGAACGACCCGTTCTGCACGAATAAGAAAAGCTATTCTTCTTTCTGGAAAAACCTATTAACCAAGGAATCTATAACTGAATTAATTTTTCTTTCAATAAGGCATTGCCGTAAATAATCAATAATCGAACAAGAAACAAATAAAACAATAACTGTTCCTGCGGCTAAAGCAGGAAACATATTTGATTCATATTGTATGTCAAGACAATGAAAAACTTTGTTCCATAATAAATCCCTCGTAATCGGAGAATCATGAATCAGATATATACCGAATTTAGTAGAAGCTACAGCATTTATAAACCTATTGTTCTTAATTTGCAGGTCATTAAAAAATTCAAACGCAAATAATACAGCAAGCGGCGTAATTATACATTCTGACAACTTGCTATAAATAATAATCATCTCAGCTGAACAAGGAGTTTTATTTATAATCATTAAATTGTTTTTAAGGTCAATAAATGAATATGCAATCCAACACACACAAAATAATATAAGTGATATCCATTTATTAATTTTAAATTCAGTTTTTCTTATGTATGCGCCTAAAACATAGTAGACAACAGCCATTTGCAGTCTTTGATAAGTAAATCCAAATACCGACGGATTAAACCATAGAAGCCACAACAATAACAGTACAACTAAAAATTGTCTTGAAGTTAATTTACTTAGAAAAACATTTAATACAGGAACAAAAAGAAAAAGCAATGTATAAGTTTGTATAAACCACCATAAGCCTGCTGAAAAAGGGAGAAATGAATTCAACAAAACCAAAGTATTATTAGCACATTTCAATTCTGGAAATTTATATATATGTAAATGTCTTACTGCATAATACACAAGCATGAGGGCAATTGAATAAAAATACACTTGAGCTATCAGTTTAAGGATTCTTTTGAACTTATATTCCTTATTAAACATAAAGAACCCTGTAAGCATAAAAAATATCCCGTTACCTATTCCACCTCCCATTAATAGGAAAGAAGTGAGAGTTCTGTTAAACTCCAAGCCACTTAAATATGCCATACTCATTTCAGGAATAAGAGAATGTCTTACACCATGACAAATATAGTGATGCAAAACTATTAACAGCATTGCAGCTATTCTCAGTAATTCGTATTTTGAAGATCTTTCAGTACTTTCAGTTTTCATAATTATCCATAATAAACTAAATATGTTTTTTTTCAAACCACAGTCAACATACCTTTTATCAGCCATTGTGTTTTTTAAGAGCCTTGCAAACCTTCAGAAATCGCCGGTCGTCATACTTTTTAGAACATTTCTGCTGTGTGAGTTTTTATGGCCTTATTCCCGTTCATTTTTTATACCTCAAAATCAAGGCAGGAACGGCTTGCTGTGTAAGGTCGAACTTTGCTGTCAGCCACAGCCACATGCTCAGGATGCTTTGAATAGCCTTTGAGGGCATCTTCAGATTCAAAAGTGGAATCCAGCATCAGGTCGGCTGTAGAAGAGGCGAGGCGGCCGTTTGTATTTACCTTGATGTCGATAAGGCCAGGGATTTTTCCTTTGAGGCCTTCAAGTCCTTCTTTGATTCCGGCTTTTACAGATTCTTTTTCAGACTTAGCAAGTTAAGCCTAAAAAACTGCGCTTGATGCACAGTTTTTTTTAACGGCTTTTCGATTTATAGATTTCATTTAATGCCATAAGATTATGTGTTTTACCATGAGAATATTTTATCACGAAACGGCATAAATGAGTATTATTGATGGGGTATTACACAAACTTTTAAAATCTGATAGTATAACCACACTTTTTAAAGATTGCCAAATCTTATTAAGAGCGGATTCCCGCACCTTTCTATGCTCATGCGCAAGGTCTTTGCGTAGTTATAATGCAATCACATTTACATTCTGGAGTTTCGTATGCCAAAATCGTTGGGACAGGAAATTCTTTTTACCATTATGATGGTATTTGTTATGGTTTATGCAATGGTTTGCTACAACATTGCGCTTGCGATGGGAGGACTTTCTAATTCAGTTTTTCTGATTGCATTCCATGAGCTTCCAATTATGATGCCGGTTGCTTTTGTTCTTGATTTTATTATTGTTGGACCGATTGCCAAGAAAATCACTTTTTCAAAGTTTAATCCTGAACAGACAAATCCGGTATTCATCATTCTTTCTATTTCAATCTGCTCTATATGGCTGATGTGTCCGCTTATGAGCCTTTCCGCTACAATTCTATTTAAGGGTGGTTTTCAGAAAGAAATGCTTTCAATCTGGCTTCAGACAACGGCTTTTAATTACCCGATGGCTGCTTTCTGGCAGCTGCTTGTTGCAGGACCTCTTGTTCGTGCAATTTTTGGTCTGATGTTTAAAAACAAGAAACCTGCAGCAAAATAATTTACTCAATGCTACGATAAGTAGCATAATTTTTTATTTTCGTAATATCCGTTTTCTGTTATAATTTTATTGATGAACATTTACGTTGATTTTGATGATTGCCTCTGCGAAACCGCCCGCCACTTTTCCGGGCTCGTAAAAGAAATGTTTAATCTGGATATTCCATACGAGCAGATTCACTATTTTAATCTGCAGAAATCTTTTGACCTGACTGATGAGCAGTATGATGAAATGATGATCAAAGCCCACCAGCCGGAAATCCTTTTGTCCTACGACGAAACTCCGGGAGCAAGCAAAACCATCAACAGCTGGCTCGCAAAAGGCCACGACGTAAAAATCATTACCGGCCGTCCTGCCAGCGCCTACGACGCATCCCGCAAATGGCTGAATCAACATGGCTTAGAAAAAGTTGATTTATACTGCCTGAACAAATACGGCCGCGACAATTTCATCAAAGGCAGCAGCTTCAATCTGGAGCTCGAAGATTATTACAAAATGCATTTTGATTTGGCAGTCGAAGATTCTCCATCAGCCTTCAAATTTTTTGACCACCTGCCAGACTTAAAAGTAATGGTCTTCGACCGACCATGGAACCAGGACTGCTCCTTTCCCAACCCGAACTTCAAAAGATGCTCAGAATGGGAAATGATAAATGCACAGCTGGAAAAAATAGATTCGTAAAAATCTGTCTTACGTATCTCTTGCTTTCATGAACAATAAAGATCGAAAGGATGCGCCTGCAAATTTCTAAGATTATACAAATAACTCCAAGAACCGCATAAAACACCGAGTTCTTTACAAGAAAATCAAGTTTCACCAATGTCCGGTTCTTTTAATTCAGGCAGATTTTGATTATCTTGAAGATGGAACTTTGAATGGGGCAATGTCAAAGGAAATGGCAGAAAAAGCCTGTCAGCTGATTCCAATTCTGACAAGTAGTGATTTGGAAATGGTGAGACGAGAGCTGATGGTAAGGAAATAAATGAAAACAGTTTTATACATTCACGGAAAGGGCGGGACGTCGATTACAATTCATGATAATAAGGACAGATGTTTTCAAAATGTCCGTCCTTCATTCTAAATCCCTTTGGAATTGTGCCCAGCTGTACAAAGCCCAGTCGCTCATACAAATGGCGGGCGTGAATATTGCTTTCTACAACAGCATTGAACTGAAGAACTCCATAGCCGCATTTTTTTGCCTGGATAAGGCAGTCTTTTACAAGCTGTTCACCAATATGTTTTCCGCGGGCATAGGAAGCGACGGCATAGCTTGCATTACAGATGTGACCGCAGCGTCCAACATTGTTTGGATGAAGGATGTAAAGTCCATAAATTTTGC
>JAFOSK010000061.1 GCA_017392945.1 Treponema sp. | reverse complement strand
CGCCAAAAATGCGTCTGAATTGTGGGAATCCGTTATTTCTGGAAATCGTAATGGAATCCGGCGTGTTACTGCGCTGAATGAAAAAGAATTTTATGCTGCACGCATCGATGATTCACTTTTGAAAGAAAAATCTTCTGCGCGCTATGATATGCGCATTATTCGTATTGAAGAAAAGTGTATTGCACAGCTTGAAGAAAAAATTGAAGTAGCAAAAAAATGCTTCGGTGCAAAAAAAATCGGCGTTTGTGTGGGCTCTTGCGACAACGGAACAGAATTTTCAATCGCGGGGCACAGGGAATATTTTAAGAATGGCAAATTTGCTCCTGACTATGCTTTGGAAATGCAGGGTGCAGATTATGTTGCCACATATATAAGTGAAGCTTTTGGTATTTCTGGTCCATGCATGACTTTTAGCACAGCCTGTTCTTCTAGTGCAGGTGCAATAATCAAAGCGGCAGAACTTGTGCGCGCAGGAATTTGCGATGCTGTGATTGCAGGTGGAGTAGATATTGCAAGTGACACAACTTTACTAGGCTTTGATTCCCTGGAAGCTGTTTCTTCAGAAATGACAAATCCATTTAGTAAAAATCGACATGGTATTACGCTTGGTGATGCAGCGGCATTTTTTTTGATTAGTCGAGAAGATTTAGACAAAAACGGCATTGAGCTTTTGGGCTATGGCGAAAGTGCAGATGCATATCACATGACAAGTCCTGATCCAAGTGGGAATGGCGCTATGCGTGCTATGAAACAGGCTTTGAAATCTGCAGCTCTTAAACCGGAGCAAATTGATTATGTAAATCTGCATGGAACAGGAACTCGGTTTAACGATTTGATGGAAGGTCGGGCAATGCAGTCTGTGTTTGGTGAATATAAGGTGCCATGCAGCACTACAAAACCTATGACTGGTCATACTCTTGGAGCGGCCGGCGCGTTGGAAGCGGCTGTTTGTTATCAGACAATTATTAATAACCGCGGTTCGGAAAATTGTGCAAAGTATCCGCTTCAAATCTGGGATAACGAACAGGATCCGGAAATTCCAGTTCTGGCTCTTACTGACAAAAATTATAAAGCCGGCGGAAAGCCAATAAAAATCTGTATGAGTAATTCATTTGCATTTGGCGGCTCAAATGCAAGTTTAATTTTGGGAACAAGGGAATAAATTATGAGCGTAAATTTTCAATCGACAAAAAGAACTGATTATATTTCCTGGGATGAATATTTTATGGGAGTTGCGATTCTTGCTGCAAAGCGTTCAAAGGATCCAAATACTCAGGTTGGTGCGTGCATAGTTGACCAGAATAATATTATTCTTTCAACCGGTTACAACGGATTTCCATACGGCTGTTCGGATGATGTTTATCCCTGGGCAAGAAACGGTGATGATTCAAAGTACAGCTATGTTGTTCATGCTGAATTAAATGCTATACTAAATGCACGCGGAAAAGATTTAACTGGTGCAAAAATTTATGTGGATTTGTTTCCGTGCAATGAATGCGCAAAAGCTATAATTCAAAGTGGAATAAAGGAAGTAATTTATCTTTATGATAAATATGCTACCGAAAAAGCGACTTTGGCATCAAAAAAAATGTTGACTTCAGCTGGAATAAAAATGACAAAGCTTGAAGTCAGCCGCAAAAAAATTGAAATTAGTTTTGAACACTAAAATAGGGGGCTATATGGCAGAAGTAGAAGCAAAAAATGTAGGACAGTTTATTGATCATGACGAACTGATAAACTATCTTCCGCACAAAGGAAAGATGTTCCTGCTTAGTCGTGTAACTCAGCATGATGTTGATAATCACACAATTACAAGTGAATACGACATTACTGAAAACTGCATTTTTTATGAAGAAGAATTTGATGGAGTTCCAACTTGGGCAGGTTTTGAACTTATGGCTCAGGGTGTTTCAGCTCTTACAGGTATTACCAATAAAATTAAGGGCAGAACTCCACTTCCGGGAATGATTTTGAGCGTAGTTGATTTTAAGGCGTCTGTAGGATTCTTTAAAGCCGGAACAACAGTTCAGATGAAGATTGCGGAAGATTATCGCGATGAAGAAACTCATACTTACCGATATCTTTGCTCGATTTTTGAAGCTGTAGGCGATGCAGAACCAGCTGCAACAGCAAAAATCACAGTAATGGAAACCGAAGATATGGCAGGAATGTTCAAAACTGCATAATAGTGATAAGAAAAATAGGAGAAAAAAATGGCAAACGAAGACAAAAAAGTATTGATTACCGGTGCATCTGGAGGACTTGGACGCGCATGTGCAGTAGAAGCTGCTAAGGCCGGATATTATGTAATCTGCCACTACAATGGAAGCAAAGCTAAGGCAGAAGAAACAATGCGTCTTGTAGAAGAAGTTGGCGGGAAAGGTGAACTTATTCAGTTCAATGTAAGCGACCGTGCAGACTGCAAGGCAAAACTTGATGAACTTACTGCAAAACTTTCTGCAAATGGAGAAATCCTTTGGGGAATTATCAATAACGCAGGTATTACCCGCGACAACACTTTCGTAGGTCTTGAAGACAGCGACTGGGATGCTGTAATCCACACAAACCTGGACAGCTTCTACAATGTTCTTAAGCCACTTGTAATGACAATGGCAAGCCGCAAAAACAAGCGCGGTGGACGCATCATTACAGTTGCTAGTGTTTCTGGTATCATCGGAAACCGCGGACAGACAAACTATTCTGCTTCAAAAGGCGGAATCATCGCCGCAACAAAGGCTCTTGCAGTTGAACTTGCAGGCCGAAACGTAACTTGTAACGTAATCGCTCCAGGTGCTATCGAAACAGAAATGACTGCAAATATCATCCCTGAAGCAAAAGAAATCATGCTCAGCACAATCCCAATGAAGCGCATGGGCCAGCCGGAAGAAATCGGCGCAACAGCCGTATTCTTGCTCAGCGAAGGCGCAAGCTACATTACAAGACAGGTTATTACTGTTGATGGTGGTATGGTAGGGTAAAGAATTGCGGTGGTTGAGCTTGTCGAAACCACCTTTTCTTTTCATTTTTTAGGTGGGGAAAGCCTTCCCCTCGGCTCAACCCTTCGGTTTTCGCCTACCCCTTCTAGCGGGAGTCCCCGCAACGCCTACGGTTTCGCGGGTCTCAACCGAGACTCG
>JAFOSK010000060.1 GCA_017392945.1 Treponema sp. | reverse complement strand
TTGCGAACCTTCTTGTTGATAAGTTCGTCAGATTCACCGATTTCGTGGCGGCGTTCTGAGTGACCGAGGATTACACACTGACATCCGATGTCCTTAAGCATTGCTGTAGAAACTTCACCTGTGTGAGCTCCGTTATCTGTAGCAGCACAGTCCTGAGCTGCGAGGATGATGTTTGAACCCTTTACAACCTGTGCAACTGCATCAAGGTATACAAAAGGAACACCAATCATGTATTTGTTTGTTTTTCCCTTAAGCTGTTCAACCAAGTCCTTTGCCAAAGCAACTGCTTCAGCCTTAGTTGTGTTCATTTTCCAGTTTCCGGCGATATAATGTGTACGTGCCATATTTTCCTCTTTTGAATTTGATTTTATATAATATTAATGAATTGAACTATTTGTTTCAATTATTGAAATTACAGCTCAATTGAATCATAAGTTACAAAAGTTCCTTCGTGATCTTTACTCTTATATACGCAAACATCGGCAGCCTTATAAACAGTAGAAAAACTTGTTTTACATCCTTTTTTGATTACAACTGCTCCAATACTTGTTGTAATAGGGAAATCACCAAGTTCTTCAATCTTTATTTCTTCAAGATTTAACTTAAATCTTTCAAGAACAGTCTTAGCAGATGTTTTTGAATGGATAGTTTCCGCATAGGCAGCAAATTCATCTCCACCAAGACGGAATACAACATCCCTTTCCCGGAAAGATTTTTTCAAAGCCTGGGCAACCCCAATAAGAACTTTATCACCAACTTCATGACCATAACTATCATTAAAGTGCTTAAATTTATCAACATCGAGCAGAACAAAAAGACCACCCCTTTCACTGTTGAGTGATTCAGAAACTTTTCTTTCTCCAGAACCACGATTATACAAATTAGTCATACTGTCTGTTTCTGAAAGGGAAATCAAAAGTTCCTTTTCTTTAGCAGCTTTAACTACATCATCAATATTTTTAAAACCTGCTACAATTTTATTGTTTCTAAGTTTTGTATAAGCATACTGATAGAAATGTACTTCATCATTTTCAATAATTCGATATGAGCCGGAATACTCTTCTACATTCTCAAGATGCTGCATAATAGCAGGAAGACTAAGGGCATCTCTCATGAACTCCTGATCTTCCGGATAAACACGATCTGTTATATAACGATTAGCCATTTCAGTGTAATCATAAGTATTTTTAGAATGAGAATCCAAACCTTGAGTTATATATCCGTTCAACTGAATAATAGCAAGTTTATTTGTTTCCGGATTGATTGTATAAATATTTCTGTAAGAACGACTTAAAGATTCAATAATCAAAAGCTGTTCCTGAGAAATAGATACCTGTTTTTTAAGAAGATCTTTACCTCTTTTATTTACAGAAAATGCAAGATAAATTGTAAAAAGCAGGAACAAAACAATGGTGATAAGGAACTGAATCCGAGAATTTCGCATAATTCGTTTTGTTGTAGACTGAATATGATCTGAAATTACACTATCGTAAATTGAAACAGTCAAATACCAGCTGGCATCTTCAACTGGAAGATAATAAATATAAGATTCATAACCATTATGAACTATAGAAATCTGTCCGCTTCTACCTTCTGCAAAATCTTTTTGAACTTCATCAAAACTTCCTTTTACAAAAGAAGTTTCTGGTCTGCTCAATTCAGTTAAAAAGTTCCTTCCAGGTTCAAAAGTTCCTAAACCGACATTTGTAAGACATTCCCCGTTTTTATAATAGAGATTACAGAAAGTCTCCATTTCTTCAAACTGTCCTGCCATATTTCTGACAAGACTGTCTATATCAATCTGAACATAACAGACTTTCAGTTTTACTCCATTAAAAACAATATTTTCTACAGGAACTGCCAGAATGACCTGTTTTCTGGCTCCGTACATGTTCATTGTAAAAAAGACAGGTTCTGTTATAGATTCATTTAAAACAAAAGGATAAGCACTCTGCGATGTAGTTGTTGAATAATCTGTATAAGCAAGTCCATTTTCATCAACAAAAACAAGAGAATAAATGTTATACAAAGTTTTGATTTTATGAATATACTTTCTCAATGACTTTACAGATTTCAAATCGTCATCAGTAATAATTTTTACAGCATTAACGATAAAATCATAGTTACGTCTTAAAAGTTCAGAAACATCCTTAGCACGATTTTTTGCAAGCTCTTCAATATAGAATTCACTTACTTTATCAACGGCAATATTGGTATTTTTTCTGGAAGAACGAGAAAGTATAATATTTGAAACAAGAATAATCAAAAATAAAAAAATAACTCCAAAAGTTTCAATTACAGAGACTTTGTTATTTTTCATATTTGAAAATATTTTTTTTACAGAAGACATAAACTTTCTTTCCTTAAAAATTTAAAAATAACTTATGAAGAACGGACTCTGCATCTCTTTGATAAATTACAGTTGTAACTTCATTTGTAAGTTCATCAAATGAATCTGGTGGCAAAAGTCCATCCGCAATTTTTACTGCAATACCAATTGTATCAAAACCAATTGACAGACAATCCTGAATGGCAAGTGCATAAATTACACCATCGCGTAAATAACACAAAGCTTCTTCATCATGATCCATTCCAACAATCACAATAGAATCAGTTTTTTTACTGTCAATTACAGCTCTTGCAGCACCAACAGGATTAGTCATATTACAACAGAAAAGGCCTTTCAAATCTGGAACTTCATCAATATACTTTTTTGCAAAATCATAAGACAATTTTAAGCTGTCATAATCATATTCAAGACCAACAACTTCAATTTCAGGATAACGGGCAAAAACATCTTTTGCTCCCCAAACTCTTTCTTCATGACAAGGAGCACCTTCTGCACCTGCTAAAACCACAACTTTGCCCTTATAATTAATTTTCTGACAAAAAGCTTCGGCTAGTAAAACTCCATCTTCATAATTATGAGTATTTCCTACATAGGCAATTCGTTTACAGCCGTCTTCTTTTTTAGCATCAGAACTGGCAAAAGTCATAATTTTCTGACCTTTATCCATAAGCTGATTAATTACAGGAGTCATAACATTACTTTCAGCTACATCAATTCCAATAACATCATACTCACCAGAAGCCGCTGCCTGACGAACCTTAGCTTTCTGATCTTCTGCAGAAACTATATCAGGAGCAATGTAATCTATATAAATATTGATTCCCCTTTTACGATACTGCAAAACAGCATCATCAAGTCCAAGATAAACGGCATCAAACCAGGGATGTTTATTTTTATAAGCAAAATAAAAATTATATTCCTTTTTTGCAGGCTGATAAGAGTCAAGGGTGTGCACAAAATGAAGGGAATTATCTAAATTTGGACTAGGATTTTCTATATGTGGAGGTGTTGAACTTTTTTCTAACTTTTCCTTTGAACAAGAAAAGAAAATAAACAAAAATGATGATAATGCAAGAACAAAAAATCTAGTTGTTTTTTTCATATCATTATAAAAGTTGCAAAACATAGTACAAAACTGTACCAGAATTATGAAACTCTCCTAATACATAATTTTTTAAGCTTTTTGATTTTGTTTTTATTATAACTCTATACAAATTAAACGCAAGAATTAAGCAATATATACGTCGTGTCAAGGCACGCTCACGCTAAAAGCCTTGACTTCGCCGTTTTGAGGGTTTTGTAATAAACCCTCAATAAAAAAAAATCCGATACCATAAATGATACCGGATTTTATAAATGTTTTTACTTAGTAAAAGTCGGTCGCTGTCGCGACCTTACCGAGTTTTACTTCGTAAAACTCGACTATTTAGTTGCAAGGATAGCAATTCCAGGGAGTGTCTTTCCTTGTCGGTCGCTTACGCGACCTTACCGAGTTTTCGCAAAGCGAAAACTCGCACGCAATATCAATTATTTTGTAGCCAAAATTGCGATTCCTGGCAAAGTTTTACCCTCTAAGAATTCCAACGAAGCTCCACCACCAGTTGATACGTGGCTCATCTTGTCTGCAAGGTTGAACTTGTTTACGGCAGCAACAGAGTCACCACCACCAACTACAGTCATAGCACCCTTAGATGTTGCTTCTGCAACGAGGCGGGCTACAGCTTCAGTTCCCTTTGCAAAGTTTTCAAATTCAAATACTCCAACAGGTCCGTTCCATACGATAGACTTAGAAGCAAGGATTGCGTTCTTGTAAAGTTCAACAGTCTTAGGACCAACATCCATACCCATAAGGTTATCTGGAAGGTCAACTGCATCAACTGCAACCGGATCCTTATCAGCAAATTCTGCACCACCAACATGGTCTACTGGAAGAAGAATCTTTACGCCAGCTTTTTCAGCTTTAGCAAGAAGATCTTTTGCTGTATCAAGGAAGTCATCTTCAACAAGTGACTTACCGATAGCGTGTCCCTGTGCCTTAAGGAATGTATAAGCCATACCACCACCAACGATGAGTGTAGAAGCGTTCTTCATAAGGCTTTCAAGAACAGCAATCTTTGAAGAAACCTTTGCACCACCGATGATAGCTGTCATTGGTTTTTCTGGATTTGTTACCATTGGCTGGATGTATTTAACTTCTTTTTCCATAAGGAAGCCGCCAACTGATTCAACTGGCATGAATTTTGCGATAGAAGCTGTAGAAGCCTGATCGCGGTGAGCTGTACCGAAAGCATCGTTTACGAAGATGTCTCCGTATGTAGCAAGTTCTTTTGCCATTACGTCGCGTTCTGCAGCATCCTTAGATGTTTCTTCCTTGTGGAAGCGAACGTTTTCAAGCATTGCAACTCCACCCTGAGGAAGAGCATCAATTGCAGCCTTCTGTCCCAGTGCATCTGGAAGGAATGTAACTTCCTTTCCAAGTTTTTCTGCAAAGTATTTTACAACTGGAGCCATGCGGTTCTTTCCGTTGATGAACTTTTCTGCATCAGCGTCTGTCCATGTTTTTCCAGCCTTTTCAGCTTTTTCCTGTGCCTTTTTTACGTCCTTTTTAGGATCTCCGAGGTGGCTCATAAGAACGAGAGAACGTGGGCTCTGTTCAAGAATATATTTAATTGTAGGAAGAGCTGCCATAATACGAGTGTCGTCCTGAACAACTCCGTCCTTCATTGGAACGTTAAAATCAACGCGCATGATAATGCGTTTACCTTTAAGATCTACATCTTTTACTGTTTTAATCATCTTTTACTCCTGATATATCCGCAGACGCGGAATAAATGATTTCAGTTACTATAATAATGATTTAAAAACATAAATTCAATCTGTGATTTTTTTTTGCAAGCAGTTATTTTATAATGCACGGTCGTTCTGCCGCTTCCTTTGTACCCGACATTATGCAAATAAATTTTTCGCTTGCAATACATGCTGCTCACAAATAAAATTAAGACAATACAGGTTTTAATATGAACGAAAAAGAAAAAAAAATTTTAGAAGAATTCAAAAAAGAAAAACATAGATACGAACTTCTTGAACAGATTGTATACAAAAAACTCCAGAAACTATCAGAAATTTGCGGTATAAAAATCTACACTATTGATCACCGCATAAAGCAGGAAAAGAGCCTTGCTGGCAAACTTGAACGCAAGGGAGACAAATACAATTCACTGTTAGACATAACGGATATTCTTGGATTACGGGTAGTATGTTACTTTGCAGATGACGTAGACAAGCTTGCCGCTAGTATAGAATCTGAATTCAATATCAATTGGAACGAATCGATAGACAAGCGTAAATTCCTTGACATAAAGTCTTTCGGCTATCTTTCAGTGCACTACATTTGTTCAATAAAAGATGACGGACAACTCCCCTCTGGGCTTGAAAACATACAGTTTGAAATACAAACATGTTCTCTCATTCAACATGTATGGGCTGTGATGGAGCACGACCTTGGCTACAAAACAAAATTCGGAATTCCCCGTGCCGTTGCAAGAGATTTTTCACGGTTGGCAGGACTTCTTGAAATTGCAGACGAACATTTCAGTCGAATACGGGATAACGTTGCTTTATACACTGAGCAGGTTCATCAGAAAATCGTAAATGACGATGCAAATACAATACTGATTGACTCGGTTTCTTTGGACGAATATATGACGTATAGTAAAAACATGCAGGCCTTTTTGACAGTCATAGGAAGCTTCTGTTCCGCCGAAATATACACGGAAAGCGCAGAAAATTATATAGAGCAGCTTGCATGGCTTAAAAAAGAAACAATCGGAGACCTTCAGGAAATGCTCATCGATAATTCCTCCCTTGCCCTGCGCATTGCAGCAAGGACCATTTGCCCTGCAGGACTGGACATTCTGTGTTCAACAGCTGCTCTAAGGTTCCTTTGTCTTGCAGAACTTATAAACAAGGAATATTCCCTATCACAAACCGCGGATTTCTTTTATCTTTCAACAAAAGACAAATCACGGGCAATGCATTATGCAAAAGAACTTTTTAGGACCGCCCAGGAAATCAAATAATCTGAATACACAAACGAAAAAATATTCTTACAATGACAAAAACTAATTTTAACTCAGGAAATAATATGATAAAATCAAATGGATTCAACCCCGCAGAAGTTATTTTTTCCCTTACAGATGCATGCAACCTGCACTGCCCTCACTGTTTTGTACCAAGAGAAAAACGGAACCTGAATGCAAATGATGCAATCTCGTTCTTAAGAAACGTTTCAAAATATAAAGCTCCTGACGGACTTCCTTATATAAATAAAGTCGGATTTTCAGGTGGGGAACCTTTTTTGCGACTCGATTTTTTATGCACTGTAATAAAGGAAACCATTGATCTGAATATGAATTTTGACCGCATAATGACAAATGCCATTTGGTGGAATTCTGAAGAACAATTGAAAATGACTCTAAACGAACTTTACGATACCGGTTATGACGGTAAAATAGGAATAAGTTTTGATAACTTCCATGCTCAGCCAGCAGAAAAAATCGCCCGGTTCTGCAGCATAGCAACAGAAATCTGGCAGGATCCAGAACTGCTTGTAATACAATCGGTAATCAATCCCGCTATTTCAATAGAAAAAGACATGCAATGCCTGAACAAGCTTGCAGAAATACTCTGCGCAGATATTCAGACGGAACTAAAGGAAGATGGAACAGGAGAAATGGCACTTGAGAACGATGATATGTTCATTTATGTCTACAGATTTCTACCGTCACTTCAAAGTGAAAGCCCTGAAGCCTGGAAAAGCAGCGTCTGGTTCAAAGAAGATTACTGCCAGGGTCCGGGAAACATTTTCTACATCCATCCGGACGGCAATATTGCACCTTGCTGCGGATTTTCAAACGAAAACAAACAGCTGTATATCGGGAACATACATTCAGACTTCACGGAAATAATGAAGAACGCATCTGAAAATCCAATGGTAAAACTCTGCTTTGAAAAAGGACTTTCTTCCATTCTAAAAGAAAGACAGCATAACTTTCCAGGAAAAACAGCCGACATCTGTACATTCTGCGATTTTATCTGCAAATCTTTTCAATAGTGTTCGCGTCAGGCGATTTTAACCATTACGAGTCAGGAAGAAAACGCCAATATTAGTCAAAAAGAAAAAGCCACTATTATAATCAAACAAAAGTTCCTAAAATATGTGCTGAACCAATAATGCACAGAAAAGGAGCTTA
>JAFOSK010000059.1 GCA_017392945.1 Treponema sp. | reverse complement strand
TCTGTATACTCGGCATCTTTGTACCAGCCAGCAAAAGTATGATTGTTATATTTCAAATTCGACGTATACGAAGCAAAATCAAGCTTAGTAGAAGAATTGAACGTAGTTATCGGCGTGAAAGAAGGATCCCATACAGCACCGTCGGAAAGAGTTCCATTTATAAAATACGTTATTGTATACGGCGTATTCAAATTTTCATAAGTAAGCTCGGAAGATGATGATACGGAAAAAGGCTGAATATATACAACCTGAACCTTTTTTGAAATTATATTATCAGCCGTATCTTTGAACTCAATCACAAGATAATAAAGTCCCTTTTCCAGTTCAGCCCCCGAAACTTCTAATACAGAATATGATCCAGAATCTGATTTTACCGTTATGACAGCAGAAGTTTCAGATGAAACAGGGACAAGAGAATTTGTACCAAGCTGCTTAAGAACTGCACTTACCGAATTACAGCTGTTCTTTGGATATTTTATCTGTACGCAATATGATCCTTTGCCTGCTGGATCGAATTTAAGTTCAAGCGTAATTTTATATTCCTGAGCAGCCTTTAACTCTTCTTCCCAATTACTGAAAGCAATCGCCACAGGATCTGTTCCGGTTTCAAGCTGTTTATATGCAGAAAGATCAAATCTCCATCTGCCGGAATTCAATGTAAAAACTGTATTTTTTATTTCTTCTGCACTTGTATAATCGTATTCCTGAAGAATACCTCCTCCAGTAACAGGAGTAAGGGTAAGATGAAACTTTGAAAAATCTGAAATCGCTATTTCTGCAGGAACTATACTGCCCCTGGACTTTTCCATTTCCGGAGAGAAACTAACTACGCACATATCCTCCATAGATTCTGCCTTTGAAGCAAGTTGTGCGCACAAAAACGAAGAAACATTCCTGTCTTCTTCATTTTTACAGGAAACAAAAGTCAGCGAGAGAAAGATCAAGGATATGGCAAAACAAATTATTTTATTCCTGGACATAAATACTCTCCTATTTTATCTGAATTTCCATACCTTCAGTATACCAGTTGTCGTCATCATCTTTTACAACAAGAATCAAAGAATAATATCCGGCAGATAATTTTGTTCCGCCAACTTTGTAATCCCATTCGTATGTATTACTTGCCTGATTTGCAATTACATCGTCTCCTACAATCCACACATACAGAGCATAACCGGCAGGAGCCGTAAGCATTATAGAAGGACTGCTTGAAGTGTCGATTGAAGAGGCAACAGTTTTTGAAAGATTCAGATCTTTTTCTTCAAACGGAGTAGACGGCGACAGAATATTTACAATGGGATTCTCTTCAATTTCAATGCCTTCCCAAACAGCTTTATAGTTCACGTCATTAATTTCGGAGAATTCATCCTCCCCGGCAAGAGTAACTAAATTTGCTTCATCACCATTTACAGCCCAGCCTTTGAAAGAATATCCTTCCCGTTCCGGAGATAATTTAAAGCTGTCCGATTCAATAGTGCTGAAAGGCTGAGTATATTTCATAGTTCCTGTATACATAACCGTAGAATCATCATCCATGAAAGAGACAGAATATGTGACAGGCCGATAATATAATATAACCCTATATGAATATACATCGCTTCCATCATTTTCGTTTATCATAGGACCAGACCATGAATAATATTCATATCCAGGCTTATCCTTTTTATAAGTTTGAATTGACGAAAAATTCAATTCATTCGGCCAAATTTCTTCAGTCAGAGTTTCTGTCAGCAATAAGCTTGAACCATCGTATTGTTGATAACTATGCTCAAGCGTTATATCAAACGATTTATACTGGGACCTGTTAATCCAATGGGCTGTATAACTTATAGCTCCATAAAAACTTATGTAAGTCATAGGATTTTCAAATCCGTTCACATTTTTATGCCCAAACAAATCTTCTGCAATCCAATGATCAAACTCATAATCTTCATAACCTTCTCCCCAGGAAGGCGCCGATATATTTATAATCTTGGAGGTAAGATATCTTCCTTCAACGGTTGCAAACGGTTCGGAATTCTTTCCATCGTAGAAGCATACGGTCATAAGCTTACGCTTATAGTTTACATCTACCGTAGTCGTATCGTCTGCAAGAGGATAAACTTGAACGATATCCTGAATTTCATACCCTTCTAAAGTACCCACATATATATCATCTTCTGATTGGTATTTCCATTCTGTTTTGACCAACCCCTCTGCCTGAGTCTTTACTCCGTACCAGGAGGTCTTTTCTATAGAAGCGGTCGAAATAGAATAGTCATCCTCTGTTTCAGATTCCAAAAGATAACGTACCGTATATTTACAGAGCCATTTATAATAAATCTTAACAACTGTCGAATTATCATCAGATATAGTTTCCTGCTCATAAGGCTGAAGCTTATAATGAGGATCTATAGTATCTGTTATAGCCTCTGCTTCAGTTGTATCACCTTTTTTACCTGAACAAACCCGAGTATTATAAAGTACGTACTTAAAGTCTTCTTTCTCAGTGATGCTTTCCGCTGAAACTGAACCGCTGTTAGTATACTGCAGGTAATATTCAACCTTATAGCTTCTCTTAACCCAATGATAATTTACCGTAACCACCGTTGATCCATCCGTGGCTACTGCTGACTGAGAAATTTCATCCGCTTCATAATATTCATATTCATAGCCGGTTAAATCTTTACCAGGATAAGCGGATGCAAGCAATTCATTAAAGCTTTCCTCTGACAATGCGGTTGCATTGGAAAGCTCATTCTTTCTTCCATATTTCATTTCATCAAGGCTGAATTGCTGTTCTGGAAAACGTTCGTCTTCACAGACATGCCGAACCGTATACTTAGCATCCTGATATACGTAATAGACATTGACTTCTGTGCTTCCGTCTTCCTTTATAATTTGCTGGTCAACTTTTTTTATCGTGAACCGGTCAAAATCATAACCGTCAGGAAAGTCTTCTTCAGCAAGAGAGCCTGCATTCGTATAAGAATCAACCTGACCTTGCCCGTAAGTTATTGCGGTTGGATTTTCTTCGTCATAGCTGTCGTCAATATAACCGCCGGAACCATCGGTTTTCGGGAAATAATGCTTAACCGTATATTTTACGTCTTCAATCAATCGCCACACGGCAACAAAATCATCTAGCTGGTAGTTTACATAAACTCCGCTGACCATTCCTTCGCCATCAAAGGAAACATAAGGAGGTGCAGATGTCGGAGCACTTTCAAAAGAATTCTTATAGTATTTCCAGCCTACAATTCTGTAACCAGGCTTTGCATCATTTAAATCAAGATAGGGAAAGTCCAGATGACTTATGACCGTTCCAATAAGATAGGGCTTCTGAACTTTTTTGTAAGAACAGGTCTCATCAGTCGGATCTGTACATGTATAGAAAGTCATTACTGTAAGAATAGGAGACTTTACTTCTTCATCCAGATCTTCAAACCAAGATAAATTGCAGGCAGAAGAAAGCAATGTTCCAAGCAGAATGAGGATAATCGTAATGTTTTTAACAAACCTGTCCTTTGTCATCTACACTCCGATTATAGCACCTAAAAACGAAATCCCATACAAATATGTGGATCAAAATACATAGTCTGCATTCCATTTATAGGTTCATAAACAAGATCTGCACCGATTTCACACACAATTTTTTTAACAGGCTGAATCCATAATGAAGTTCCAAACTGCGCTCCTAAATAGCCGTAATCTTTTTCTGCCGGAGATTCGCGGGCGGTATAATTCTTTATATATTCAAGATCATAGCTTACAATAAACGCGTTCGCACCGGCTTTTAAATTCCAATACAGAAGATTTTTCTTAAGCTCTTTCTGCCATACAAAATTCGTTTCAAACCTTGTGATCGGAAAATCCATTGTATACAAGGAAGTAGAGCCCGACATTTTTGAAAAGCCTGCTTCGGCATTCATTCCAAGGCTCACGGTCTTTATCAGAACAGGAAGATAATAGATCTTAATTGTAAGGGCAGGCAAGAATTTTGAATCACTGTATTCAAAAAGTCCATCAAGCGCAAACGGCGAAAATGCACTCACACCAAGCATAGGAGTCATATCAAATTTTGTATGCGCCTTTATGAATTCCATGCGTTTCTTGCGCTTTTCTTCTGCAGCAAGACGTTTTTCTTCCTCTATTTTTGCAGCTTTTTCATTAGCAATCCGTTTTTCTTCTTCTGCTTTTTCACGGCTAATTCTTTCTTCTTCACGGCGGGCCTCTTCCTCTGCACGGCGCTCGGCTTCCTGACGTTCCTTTTCCGCAAGCAGTTCGGCTTCGGCCCTTTCCTTTTCGGCAAGCTCCGCTTCAATGCGTGCCTTTTCTGCAGCTTCTTCAGCAAGACGCTTTTCTTCTTCAAGACGTTCTTTTTCCGCTTGTATACGGGCAAGTTCATCAAAATAAGCAGATACGTCTATTACATCCGACTGAGATTCCAGACCACTCGGATTTTTTACCTTAATGCGCCAATAACCGCCGGTAACTCCGTTGACTTTTACGGCAGTAGCAATAACCGTGCCATCCTTTTTATTCTCAGAAGAAATTTCCATACTGCATGGAACTTCCTGCTCTGTCTCGTCGTTTACAAGAAGCGCAACAGAATCCGCTGCAATATCAGAAATCTTTGCAGGAATCCTTATTTCCGTTTCTGACAACGAACTTATTGAAGGATTCCTGTTCACCTTGATTTTTGGAACAAGAGCCTTTGTAATATCAAAAATCTTCCAATCGGAAATTTGAGCTTCGCGCCCAAGAAAATCATACGCGCATATCCGGTATTTGTACTTTCCTGCAGGAATCGAAAATGTTATTTCCGCAGATTCCGTTTTATATGAATATTTTTTGCTTTCATCGACAACAGAAACAACCTCTACGGTATATTCAAGAGCATTTTCATCCGCTTCCCAACTTAATTTCTGCTTGAACTTAGACTGCGCAAAGGCAGATGAGAAAATAACTATGTACAGGAAACAGGCAATTATTCTTTTAGTCACCATACATTCTTCCCGGATCAAGCGTTTTTATTTTTGAAGGAAGCCCAAAGTCTATTCTGAAAGTACCTATAGACTCTCGGCTTTTCTGTTCTTCAAAACCGTCATCTGCATGAGAAAAAGCTGTAACATGCCATTCAAAATCGCCCACATCAAGCTTACCTAGATTCTTCAGCTTAACGGAACTGCGCTTCGTTTCTTTCTGCTCATAAACATTGTGCAAAGAACCGTCGGAATTCTTATGATACAGCACAAATGCATAATCAGTAGCAAACTCAACAGGCTTCCACGAGAATTCAATATAGCGGTTTCTTTTAAAATATGCACCGTTCATCACTGTTTTTTCAATAGGAGAAACCAGTTCCGGTTTTTCCAGCACAGGAATAGGCCTTACTTCAAAAAACCTTGTTTCTTCTGCGTCCAAAGGTCTTCCATCCATACTTAAGGCACTTACTGTCCACTTATAGAATCCTGCAGGAAGTCGCTCTAATCTTACGCTGCTTTTAGGATTTTCTACGGTCTCAAAAATCCTGTAAGTTCCGTCAGGCTGCATTTTTTTGAGTGTAAATTTTGAACTGGAAACAGGATCTCCGTATCTCCATGAAAATTCCGTTTGTTTCCGTACCGCCGTAAGGCCGGCAATGCTTTCTGAATCGTCAGGAGACAAAAGGCGGACTGTTTTTCTAAGCCTTATTTTGAACGGAACACCAGCCTGTGCACTTACGCGCATGGCTTTATACTCATTTTCTTCACTTACTGCATGCAAAGAAATATAGCAATTCTTCATTTCTCCGGACATCTTAATTGCTGTAACTGCAGCATCAACAGACGTTCCCATGATATGAGAAATTTCATTCAAAACAGTTTCGCTATCGGCATCATAGAGCTTAAGATTGTAATAATCAGCCCCAGAAACCGCACGCCATTCACAATGTACACTTCTGTCATCATATAGAGTTATTATGTTCTTTTCTCTTGGTTCGATTACATAAGGAACTTCCAGCTCGTCAAGAACGACGAGCTGCCTTACATCAGAGATTACAGCCCCGTCATTTTTGTAATCGGAAACAGAAACGCGCCAATAATAAGTTCCGCCGTCAAGATTAAGACCGGAAACTTTCCGTGCCTCATTTTTCTGTTCATACAAAACAGAACTGAAATCTTTTTGTGCAGAAATCTGAAACACACATTCAGGACTACCTTCAACCGGCAAATCAGAGACCTTCCATGCAAAATCAAGTTCAGTAAGTTTATTTTTTGTTACTTCGTATAAATCCGGTGGAGAAACAAGCCTGCACATAGCCGGTATATAATCTTTTATTTCAAAGCGCCTTGCAGAAGATGAAAGAACCCCTCCTTCAGGATCAATCTGCAATATTTTCCAATAATAAGAACCAGAAGGAACTTTATCGGTATCAAAAATTTCTCGTGTGCGCAATTTTGAAGTATTCAATTCATAAACAGAATCGGAAAAATCTGATTTTGAAGACACAAGCAGCTTGTATTCAGAACCATCTTCAAATCCTCTCCAGCCGAACGAAATATCCGCCCCGCTTCTATCCGAAACTATAACAGCACCGTCAGCAGGAAAGCTCAGCTCCGGGGGCTCGGACATTTTCTGCTCCTGTATTGAAAAACTTCGTATGCCAGCATTATTTCCGTAACCTATAGAATTTTCAGAATAATAAGGCGTTACAGTCCAATAATACTTTCCTTCTCTTAAAGAATCGAAAGATACACGCTGAGTATAGGCATCCTGAGAAATAACTGGATTCGACATATCCGGCGACTCTGAAACATCCAGACGATAATAGTCGGCATATTTATTCCCGCTCCAAGCAAAGGAAACCTGAGGAAAGTTCTTTCGGAATGTATAGACGGCATTTTCCAAGGGAGACGAAAGGACAACAGGCGAAGCGTAATCTACGAAAACTTTTCCGGTTTCAGCAACTTCGGGCTGATCCTTCAGAAATACTTTCCAATACATCGCTCCTTCCGAAGCAGCATCTATGTAATAAGAATTTCTTCCCTTTATAGTCTGACTTTTTATAATTTCTGAAAAATCTCTATACAAAGAAGTCTGAACCACGACATCCGAGTTTTCAGCTGCTTCATAAATTTTCCATTCAAGTTCAATCCTTTTCGGATCGTGGTCAAAGCCAAGAATATACAGTTCTTTAGGAACAGAAACTATAGAAATACGGCTTCGTTTTATAACGACTTCAGGCTCAGTACGCCTTTCATCAACAGAAGGCTGGATTTTTTCTATGGTAACGGATTCACCGCCTAAAACAGTGTCTTTTTCACCTGAAATTGTCTTTATGCTTGCGGTACCGGCTTGAACAGAAACGGAATTCACACCGATTGAAGAATTCGTAACGGTCGAAACGCGGCTTCCCGTTTCGCATTCAATGCTGGAACCATCATCCAACATAAGATGAACCGAATTTTTTGATGAACCATCCTTTTTTGCTGTCGTATCTACAGAAACAGAACCGTTTCCTACATTAAGATAATAGCCGTTTTCATTATAAAAAACCTGAATCATCGTACTGGAAAGTACGTCAATTACAGTTCCATCTATAAAAGTGATTGTAGCAAAACTCTGTTCGGCAGTACGAATTGTATCCGCATTATACAATGGAGCATCCTGCCATAGACGCTCCCACACAACACGGTCGTTAAATTTTCGATGAGCAGTTTTATATTTATAGACTATCGATGCAATTGTATCTTTGTCCCGTCGTATCGTATGCCTGTTCAAGTCTTTGACAAAAAGAACAATACTTGTACAGCAAACAGCAACTCCGGATACAGCAATCAACGCATCAAGTAGCCTTGATTTTGTTTTCTTCCTCATCCAGATTAACCTTCTCAAAATCAGGTATATCAATACCAAGCATTTTTCTTACTTCATTAAGAGTCTTAGGACCTTTTGGACCTACAGCGCATTCACAGTCTTCATCCAATTCAAAATCAGGTTCATTTGTCCTAAAGAATTCTTCTATATTAAAGTTAGGCATGTTAACTACACCGTAAAAATGCTGCTTTCCTTTCCCCTTTACCTCAAAAGTAACCGGAATCTGTTCGACAATTATTTCAGAAGCTTTATTTTCTTCCGCAATAGAAAAGTTATTTTCTTTGCACCGGATATAATCAGTCTTTATAAGATTGTAGGTGTCTTCCGTAAGCAGAATATCGGTCCCACAAGGTTTGTTCGAAGCCTCCGTTCGGCTAGCAAGGTTTACAGAATCACCGATGGATGTAAATTCCATCTTATGCATCGATCCCATAAAACCTACAGTTGCACGCCCGGAATTAAGCCCGCACCCAATTCTGATATGAGGCTTATATTTTGCAAGTGGATCTGCTGCATGTTCATTCGTAAATTTGAGTGCATCTTTATTATACTTCATAAGCGCATAGCGCATTGCAACGGTTGCACGGATAGCATTCATTGCATCTTCCTTCCTGTGAGCTTCGTGCCGCAGCTTAAGATATTCTTTTCCAGGATCGCCGTCTTCCATCTCCTCAAATTCAAGACTTTCATCACGTAGAACGCCCCAGCACGCCATAATTGCATCACCTTCAAATTTATCAGGTGTTCCGCCAGTAATAGAAATGCAGTTTACCATGCGGCTCATATAATCATTAAGGAACTGAATAATTTCCGCAGACGATTGTTCCCCAAAACGTTTTTTGAATCCATCAGAGATTGCTGTAAATCCTCGTATATCGCTGAAAAAAATCGTTATGTCTTTTAAATGCGGATCAAAGTCAATTTCCTTTCTTACAATAGCCCTTGCAACCCCCTTATTAGTAAGCCGGGAAACAGTATTGAGAATATCGCGTTCTGCAAGAGTACTTCGCATAAGAACCCCGATTTCATCATGTCGATGAACGTTAACGATTTCGTCAAAAAGATTGGTATTAAAATTTCCTTTATTTATTTCATCTGAAATTGCAGTGAGCTTTTCCATAGGACGGGAAAGAGACTTTGAAAAGAACCATACTACGCATATTGCAATAGAAAGAATAGCTACCGTTAAATACAAATTTCTACGCGTAGTAGAATTAACGGCTTCAAGTATAATGCGAGTCTCGACTTCCGTAATTACAGCGCAGTTTCCGTTTGAAAGTTTTTTAAATGCGCCAATATACTCAACATTGTCATCACTTCGATATGTAGTCTGCATATTGTTCTGTTTACTGCGACCGATTTCTTTTACAAGATAATTATCGCTCATATCAACTGCACTCATCATACTGATCATATCGGGATGAACAAGGACAATCCCTTTGTCATTTACCATGAAGGAAGAATTTATAGCACCGCTGGAAAAACTTTCATTCAAAGACTCAGAAGAAAAGCAGACCAATGTCATTTCAGAACTGCTGTCCGAAAGCACAGGAAGAACCATTGAAATCATAGGAACACCGAAAAAAGGAGAGGGATTATCCATCATTATTTCCGAAGCCATAGCTTTACCGTTCTCAGATATATATTGCTTCACATAGTCCTGGAACAACGATGATTTTTTTTCATGATAGCTGAAAAAAAATGAATTCGTATAAATCCTATTTGAAGAAAGAAAAGCGATTCCTACAACCTCTTTATTTCTGTCAAAAAAGCGGACGGCATTTTCTCGGTTCAAGCTTTCATTTTTTCCACTGGTATCAAGCTGATCAAAAAACATTCCGATCGCAGAAATCAATGACGAAATACGATTTTCACAATCTGCGGCTGTCCGGGTATTTATTGTCATATTGTTGTCTTCCGCATTTATTCTTGTGTCAGCTGAGACAAAATACGAAACAAGAAAAGTAATGAGTCCTAAAGAAATTACGACCATACAAGAAATAATACCTACGAGTTTCATTCCTATGTAGGTTCGTCTTGCAGCATCCTTTTCTGCTTTTATCGCCTGTTTTTCCTGAATTTTCTTGTCGAACTCATCAGACTGAGCTTTAAATGGCTTTTCCCAATCATAAAGCTCATCGGCATAACCAGGATCGAATTTTGTTTTTTTTGATACAAAAGTACCATATGATAAACTATCTATATGCATATAAAAACCCACCACATTATCGGTCATTTCTGCAAGAAAGTTTAGTAAATTTGTATTTCTAGCATCAGAGTTAAAATGCGTCAATTGCTAATATGACTACCGGCCGTGGCAGCAAAAAAATGCACATGCTGTACAAATCAAGAAAACCGGCAGAAAAATAAATGTAAGAATTTTTTCTGCCGGTTCATGCATTACCAGTCTAGCTGAATATAAGCCGTCCGTCTGCAGCGGAAACCTTTATAACAGAGCCTTCGCTGAATTTTCCGGCAAGAAGTTCCTTTGACAGAGGATTTTCCACCCAGGTCTGAACAGCCCTCTTTATAGGGCGGGCGCCAAACGCAGGGTCGTAGCCTTTTTCGCAAAGGAAATCAATTGCACTGTCATCAAAGGTAAGGTTAATGCGCCGGTCTTCCAATCTGCGCGCAACGCGTTCAAGCTGAATACGTACGATTCCACCAATACAATCTTTTCCAAGTTTCTGAAACATTACTATTTCGTCTATTCGGTTCAAAAATTCCGGGCGGAAATGCTGCTTTAAAAGCATGTCGATTTTTGCACGGGTTTCAGGGCTGACAGTGGTGGTTTCGAGAGCCTCAACCACCGAGCCGTTCGAACTGGTCTCTGAAGATTTTTCTGCATCATCCAGAATAAACTCGCTTCCAAGATTGCTTGTCATTATGATGATCGTGTTCTTAAAGTCCACAATACGTCCCTGCCCGTCTGTCAAACGGCCATCGTCCAGAACCTGAAGCAGAACATTAAATACATCAGGATGCGCTTTTTCTACTTCATCAAAAAGAACGACGCTGTACGGACGTCGTCGTACGGCTTCTGTAAGCTGTCCTCCTTCATCATATCCTACATATCCCGGAGGCGCTCCGATAAGACGGCTCACACTGAATTTTTCCATATATTCCGACATATCTATTCGTGTGAGTGACTTTTCATCATTGAACAGGAAATCCGCAAGAGTTTTTGCTAGTTCTGTCTTACCTACACCCGTAGGTCCGATAAACAGGAATGAACCAAGAGGCCTGTTCGGATCGCTTAAGCCAGAACGGTTTCGGCGAATTGCATCGCTTACTACTTGAACAGCTTCGTTCTGACCTATGACTCTCTTATGAAGGACTTCCTCAAGCTGAAGGTACTTCTGTTTTTCGCTGGTCATCATTTTTGCAACAGGAATTCCTGTCCAGCTGGAAACAACCTTTGCTATATCTTCTTCAGTGACACTCTGACGCAAAAGACTTTCCCTGCCAGAATTTTCTTCCTTGTTTTTTCCAACTTCTACAGCCTGTGCAAGCTCTTTTTCAAATCCCGGAATTATGCTGTACTTAAGTTCAGCGGCTTTTTCAAGATTACCTTCACGGGTAAATTTTTCTTCTTCAAAGCGAGCCTGCTCAAGTTTTTCCTTAAGAGTACGGCTTTTATCAATTTCCGACTTTTCATTCTGCCACTGCAACCGCATTGCATCCCTTTTTACAGAGATTTCTGCAATTTCTTTTTCCAGTTTTTTCAAGCGTTCCTTGCTTGCAGGATCATCTTCTTTACTTAATGACTGCTTTTCTATACTGAGCTGTAAAAGCTTTCGTTCAACCTGATCAAGTTCTGTCGGCTGACTTTCTATTTCCATCTTAAGACGGCTTGCAGCTTCATCCACAAGATCAATCGCCTTATCCGGCATAAAACGGTTTGTGATGTAGCGGTTGGAAAGAACAGCCGCACTTACAAGGGCTTCGTCTTCAATACGAACACCATGGTGAATTTCATACTTATCCCTTAAACCGCGCAGAATAGCTATTGTATCCTCAACAGTCGGTTCAGAACAGTAAACCTGCTGGAATCTTCGCTCAAGGGCAGCATCTTTTTCAATGTACTTACGGTATTCATCGAGGGTTGTAGCCCCGATTACATGAATCTCACCGCGGCTTAAGGCAGGCTTTAAAAGATTTGAAGCATCCATTGAGCCTT
>JAFOSK010000058.1 GCA_017392945.1 Treponema sp. | reverse complement strand
GTTTCTCCAAGCTGGGGCGACGTTGGTATCTTAAAAAAGTATGGAGAAAAGCTTTTGGATCCACTTTCTCAGACAGGCTGGAGAATTATTATCCGCCCTCACCCACAGTCAAAAAAATCAGAAGCAGATATGCTTGCACGTCTTGAAGAACGCTACAAGAATAATCCGAACGTAGAATGGGATTACAACCGTGATAACATATATTCAATGAAACGCGCAGATATTATGATTTCGGATTTTTCAGGAATCATATTTGACTACACATTCCTTTGCGATAAACCAGTTATGTATGTAAACACGGAAATGGATCTTCGTCCTTACGATGCTTATGACCTGCAGAAAAAGCTATGGCAGTTTGAAATTCTTGAAAAAATGGGTATAAAACTCGAAGAAAAGGATTTCTCTAGAATCAAGGAAGTTATTCAGAATGCCAGCGACAGTCCTGTACTTGCAGAACAGAGAAAAATTGCAAAAGAAACTGCATGGATGAACATTGGTCATGCCGGTGAAAAAATCGCAGACTATATGATTGCAACAGTTTCGGGAAAATAAGTATTTATGAAGATTGCAATCGATTGCAGAATGCTCGGATCGGGTGGCATAGGCTCTTATCTTGCCGCCCTTCTTCCGTACTTTACTCAAAACTATGAATGCCTGCTTTTTGGTGATTCAAAGATTCTCACCCAATATGCAGGTAAAAATACTTCTATTGAAAACTGTGAAACTAAGACATTTTCTGTCAATGAGCTTTTCCGCTTTCCAAAATCTCTCCTCAAAAAAATCAATGATTGTGCCCTTTTCTATTCTCCGTACTGCAATGTTCCGGGAGGAATAAAGATTCCTGTCTACACTACAATTCATGACGTAGTTTTTCTTGATGTTCCCGGACTTGCATCTAGAACAGGAACCTTCATAAGAAAACTCTGCTATCTTTATGCCATTAAAAAATCAAAGCTTATTTTTACAGTTTCTGAATTTTCAAAAGAGCGCATAATCCATCACCTTAAATGCAGGAAAGATGTTGTTGTAACATACAACGCAGTTCCGTCATGGTTTCTTGAAAAAAAGAGCATGCTGCCTGAAAAAAAGCAGGATTACATCCTTTTTGTAGGAAACATAAAAAAGCACAAAGGACTCTCTATACTCATAGATGCTTTTCTGGAGGCAAGAAACAAAGGTTTTTCTCCGTGCCTCAAGATAGTAGGAAACGCAAACAATTTCAGAACGAATGATCAGACCGTGCTGAATAAAATACAGAATGCCCCAAACGGTTCTATCGTCTTCACAGGAAAAATAAGTGACGAAGATTTGAGATCTCTCTATAAAAATGCACTCAGACTTGTTCAGCCATCGTATTACGAAGGATTCGGAATGCCGCCATTGGAAGCTATGAATCTTGGAACAAAAGTAATTCTTTCTGACATTCCGGTTTTTAAGGAAATATACAAAGATTTTCCGGTTGTTTTTTTTGAAACGGGAAATTCATCGGATTTATGTAATAAACTTCTCCTTATAAAGGATGATACGGAGCCTATAAACAATCTCCCTGATATATATTCCTTTGAACGGACCTTTTCAATAATACGTAGAGCTTTGGAGGAACATTCATGAAAGTTGCAATTGTACATGACTGGCTTGTAAACTACGGAGGCGCAGAACTTTTTGTAGAATATCTGCTTGAACTTTACCCAGATGCAGAAATTTTTACGCTCGTATATGACAAAAAAAGACTCGGAAATCATTTTCATAACTGCAAGATTCATACATCTTCCATACAAAAACTGCCGATGGCATCAAAATTATATACAAAACTGCTCAAATTCATGCCGTCAGCCTTTGAATCCTTTGATTTTTCAGGATACGATCTTGTGATTTCATCATCATCTTCTTGCGCAAAAGGCGTAATTACACCACCTTATGTACCACACGTTGCATTCATTCATTCACCGATGCGCTATGCATGGGATCTGTTCTTTGACTATAAAAAACGAAGCGGAAAAATAACAGGATTTTTCATGAACAGATGGATTCCATCACTGCGTCTTTGGGATTATGTTTCCAGCCAGAGGATAGACACCATAATTGCAAATTCAAAATTCATTGCCCGTCGAATAAAAAAATTCTGGAACAGAGACGCTCAGGTTATATACCTTCCTGTAGATGTAAGCCGTTTTAATCCGAATGACGGCGAAAGGGAAGATTTTTACGTTGCATTCAGCCGACTCGTTCCATATAAACGAATAGATCTTGCAGTTACAGCCTGCCGTTCTCTTGGTAAAAAACTTATCGTAATCGGCGGCGGTTCCGAAATGGATAATCTGAAAAAACTTGCCGCAGGTGATAAAAACATTACCTTCCTTGGAAGAGTATCTGACGATATTCTTCAAAATCATTTGCAAAGATGCAAAGCCCTGCTTTTTTGCGCAGAAGAAGATTTTGGTTTTGTACCGCTAGAAGCTCAGGCATGCGGTTCTCCTGTAATTGCTTTTGGCCGCGGCGGTGCATTGGAAACTGTCGTAAATGGAAAAACCGGAATTTTCTTTGACAGACAGGAAACAGAAAGCCTTTCAAAAGCCATTCTTGATTTTGAGAAAATGGATGCAGAAGGAAAATTCCAGAAAAAAAATATAGTAGATCATGCACGTTCATTTACAAAAGAAAGATTCCAAAAAGAATTCAAAGAAGCCGTTCAAAGAACGATTGATGCCGTAGCAAAAATGAATGATATTCCGTCATAATAATAGGACATAGGAAATCTGATTTTGTATGTATCATTTTATAATCCATGAATCATGACTTTCAGCAGTACTGTAAAATATCCATATAGACAGTCATTGATTTTTAGAATAAAATATAGAATATGACTTCTAATGATTTTATCGCTTTTTTTAAGAAAACATACAGAAACGGAACAAGTTCTTTTTTATCGGGAATCATGATCATGATTTTTGATATATTTGGTCTTTTTCTCTGCATTGGTCTTTCGTTTTTCATTGTGAATCTCATAAATCCGTCTGCAATCAACTTCAGATCTTTTATATATTATTCATTCTATTTTCCGCTGCTTCTTGTAGTATTTTACGCAGCGGGACTTTATCCGGGAATTATGGTAAGCCCGTCAGAAGAAGTAAAGAAGCTTTGCCTTTGTTCATTTTTCTGTTATTTTGGAATTGCGATAAGCATCTTCTTTATAAGCAGGGACAATCCTTCTCTGCACAATTACGAAATACTGACGCTTATTATTTTAAAAGACAGTAATGATCTGGGTGTAATCGCTGCCTTCCTGCTTGCAACACCGATTTCTGCACTTGGACTTCCAGGAATGCGTGAAATTTCGCGTCATTTTTTAGGGAAATTCAATTTTTGGGGAGTACCTGCAGTTATCTATGTTACCGGTGACAGCGGAAATGAAATAATTAACCGCCTTCAGAATAAGAAATATCTTGGATACAAACCGGCTATAATAATAGACAGCAAAGCAACAGAATGCACAATGCACAATGATATTCCTGTTTTTCCAGACAACAACGAGATTATCGAAGTCATACGCAATCTGAAAATAAAAGTTGCAATAATGTGCAATTATGAAGGCAGGCTACGACCTATCGTTTCAACCTATCGATACACGATGAATGTATCAAAGGAACAGGACTATTTTGCCAGTTCAATGAGCGTAAGAGATATAGGAGGTATACTTGCAACTGCCTCAACTCACTATCTTACAAAACCTGGTAATCTTATTATAAAGCGCCTTATTGATCTGTTTTTCTGCCTTATCGCCGCAATTGGAGTTATTCCGGTTTCTCTTATTATTGCACTCATTATAAAAATCACTTCACCAGGACCTGTGTTCTACGGTCATGTGCGAGTCGGAAAAAATGGGAAGGAGCTGAAATGCTGGAAATTCCGTTCCATGTACAAAAACAGCCAAGAAATGCTAGAACAGATTCTTGCAACAGATCCTGTACGCCGCGCAGAATGGGAAAAAGACCGGAAATTCATAGATGATCCTCGGGTCACACGTTTTGGTAAATTCCTCAGAAAAACAAGTTTGGATGAACTTCCTCAGCTTTGGAATATCTTTATAGGAGAAATGAGCCTTGTTGGTCCAAGACCTGTAACACAGAGCGAATTAAGCAAATATGGAGCTGACGCAAATTACGTTCTTTCTGTAACTCCGGGATTGAGCGGTATGTGGCAGATTTCAGGTCGATCTGACACAGGGTATGAAGAAAGAATTTCTCTTGATACATTCTATATCCAGAATTGGTCTGTGTGGCTTGATCTTTGGATTATCATTAAAACTGTTTGGGTTGTCCTTAACGGAAAAGGTGCATATTAATGAAAAAATATCTGTTCTTCATTTTTTTTGCTTTCTCTGCTGCACTTACCTTTGCCGATTATTACAGAATAACGAATGTTGAATATTCTGTAGAAGGAAAGACAAAAAAATATGCGCTAGAGACAAAAGAAAAAATCGATAAAAAAAGAATTTTCAAGAGCGAGGACGAGTTAGTTTCCTATATAGATGATTACAAATTACGGTTGAACAACCTAAGGGCATTTGAAGAAATTGAAACAGATTTTTCTGTCGCAAGTGAAGCCGAAGATGAAATCTATCCTGTAACAATTTTTGTAAAAGTAAAGGACAGTGCTCACCTGCTTTTAGTTCCATATCCAAAATACAGTACCTCTAGCGGATTGAATTTAAAAATAAAAGCAAGGGACACGAACTTTTTGGGAACTCTTGAAACGATGTCTTCTGATTTCCATTTGGAAATGTGCGGTTCAAACCCAAATCCTGTAGTTGGATTCAAATTTGATTTTGATGTACCTTTTAAATTCAAGGCATTCGATGCAGTTTGGATGAACTCGCTTGCAATCGATTATGAAGCTACACAAATTTCACCGTCATGGGATATTTCAACAGGGTTAAAGCTTACAAAAGATTTTGAAAAATTTTCAATCGTAAACCAATTCAAACAGTCTTCAACCCGCAAGGTTGAGCAGGAATTTACAAAAGATGACGGAACAATAGAAAAAATCGATGAACTTACATATTTTACAGAAAGCTATATGTTTTCCGTTCCTATTACAGTACAGGAAATTCCAAACTGGGGAAAAGTATTGTATATTCCAGCAGCAACATTTGCCGCGAATTGGACACCAGAAGATATTCCTGAAAGCCAGAGAGATGCTATCGTAACACAGGGTGTCGGATTAATGCAGTCACTTTCTACAGCCCGTGTAAACTGGATTGGAAACCTCAGAGATGGATTAGGAGCAACAATTGCACAGAGCTACACTTATGCATTTTCAACAAATTCATATACAACCGGTTTTGCAGCGGAGCTTTATCTTTACAAAGCATTTGAAATCCCTGTAAAAAATAAAACTATAAATTTCGGTATCAATTCCCGGGTTTATGGATTTGCAAACTTAAAGGGGTATTCATCTTTCGGAGACAGGCTTCGTGGTATTGCAAGTGATCAGAAATATGACGCAGAATTTAAGGAATCCTTTTTATCAGACGAAGCTGCTTTGAAAGATTATATTACTTTAACGCACACAAACGCATGTTCTTCAAAAGCCGCTATTGTCGTGAATGTTGACATGCCAATAAAGCTTTGCACCATTTATTGGGAAAACGTACCAATTGCAAAGAAAATCAAATACTCCAGATATTTTGACATGGAAGTGCAGGTTTCGCCATTTGTTGACTTTGCTATCTTTCAAAACAAAGCAACAGGAACAATGTTCAATCCTGCAGACGGCTTTCTTTCTGCTGGAATGGAATGCCTAATATTCCCTCTTAAGATGCGCGGAATAAACATCAGAGGAAGCATTGGTGTTGATTTAAGCAGGAAAATGCCATGGCTAAAGAAAAAATTCAATCAAGATTGGCGGGATTCTTCTGCTAAGAGCTACGAAATTTCAATTGGTATTGGTCTATTTTACTAGAATACGGAACGATGACAATAAACTGAGACTTTGTCAGCCTAAAAGTTCTTCAAGCTTTACATAAGCTTTTTCGCGCCAATATTGTTCAGGAGCAGAAGATCTAAGTAGATCGAGCATCTGCAGGGTAAACGACATATAATGGCTGCCATGAGCATCTATAGCAAGATTAAAAAATCCCTGCCACACTTTATTGGTCATTCCCCATTCAATGATATCAGGGTAATTTTTCAGTTCCTCGAAAAAGCCTTTCAAATCCTTATAGGTATATTCAGGATTTCTTTTTTGGAATACAGAATCAATTTTTGAAAAAGCGGTAAGAACTCCTATCATACTTGCTTCCAAAGCCTTAGGAGAATTATTTTTTCTATAATAATCTGCAATCTCAAAATAAGCCTTTAATGTATTTGCATTCTTTATTCTGTATAACTGGAAAAATTTTTCAAGACAGTTTTTTGACTCATTTGAAATTGTTTTTTTCATAGCATCTATAAGAACCCGGTCCTGAAAAACAGTATCCTGAGCAAGAATCAAAAGCAAATATTTTTCATACTGCTCTGTTTTTCCTTGTATTGAATAAAGGTTTGCAAGCTCATAGAGAATATCATATTTTTCATCAGGAATATCAAGATTCTTGGCATTTTCAAGAGCCACATTAAAATATTTGACGGCAATATCATACTCACCTTCAACCTTATATATCTTGCCAATTAGAAAATCAGCTTCTGGAAAGGCAGCAAGAGATTTTATATAATCAAGTAAGTTTTTCTTTGAATCATTAAAGAAATCACTGCCTTTTATTTTCTGATACCAATTTATGATTTGAATGGCATCATAATCCTGACGCTCTTCTAGTATCTTTAAAGATGTAGAAATTGAATCACCTGCATATTTTACTTCTGCCGGCTTAAAAGAATTTTCCAATAGAATACTCTGTGAAGAAATTTTATTTTTCCTGTTTTGTTTTGCCAATTCCGCATAATGTAAGGAATCGTTAAATTCATTTGAATTGAATGAAATTTTTGCCTGCATAAATATCTTTATATCATCATCAAAAGCCTCTGGTTTTGATTGAGCATATACAAGCGAGAAAAAAAACAAAATAATAAAAAATATAATCTTCTTCATAATCAGCTACAGAGAATTCAATTCTTCCTCAAATACTTTATCGGCATCTTCGGCCTTTATCGTTCGAATTATTTCACCTTTTTTGAAAATTATTGCCTTATCTCCTGCACCGGCGATACCTATATCTGCATGCTTACCTTCTCCAGGTCCATTTACAACACAGCCCATTACAGCAACTGTAATTTCTTTATTCATTCCCAAAAGCCTTGTCTGCCAACGGTTAACAAAATTATGAACGTCAAAACCTTCGCGACCACATCTAGGACAACTTACAATTGTAACACCTCCCTTTCTTTTTCCTGTTTCATGAAGAATCTCGCGGCCCGTTATAACTTCATTTTCAGGAGACGAAGAAAGGCTTACCCTTATAGTCGAACCAATTCCTTCATTTAGGAGCTGTGTAAACGCCATTGTCGACTTAACGATACCTGTAATAAGAGGTCCTGCTTCTGTTACACCGATATGAAGCGGAATATTGTATTTGGCCGCAAAAGCTTCGTTTGCTTCGATTGTTTCAAGAACGCTGGATGCTTTCATGCTTACAACATATTGATCAAATTTAAGTTCTTCAAAAACAGAACATTCTCGAGCTGCAGTTTCAGCAAGAGCTTCTGCACGGGATATTTCATTTTTTTCAACTTTTTCTGCAAGGTCTTTTGGGAGGCTTCCCGAATTTACACCGATTCTAATCGCAGCACCTTTTTCTCGACATGCAGACACTACTTTTTCTACCCTGTCACGGCTTCCTATATTTCCGGGATTAATTCTGATTGCAGCAACATTTCCTTTAAGACATTCTAGAGCGAGCCTATAATCAAAATGGATATCAGCAACAAGCGGCATTTCTGTATGCTCCTGAATTTTTACAAGGCTTGAAGCACTTTTCATGTCTGGAACAGCAAAGCGAAGAATATCACAGCCTAGCGACTTCAAATCATTTATTTTTAAAAGGAGTTCCTTTAGGGCTGTATCATTCTCACAAATATCAGTAATTCCTGCTTTCCACATTGTTTGAATGGAAACAGGTTCATCCCCCCCAATTCCTATTCTTTTTACATTTCTACTTCCGCCAAGAAAAACAGTTCTTGGCTTAAAAAATTTTTTATCCATGCTTTTATTATACAATAAAAATCAGACAAAAAAAAGACGCTCCCTTTCAGAAGCATCTTTTATCTCATTTCTTGCAAACAATTGTTACAGAATGGACGATAGAAAACATCCAAGTCAAGGCTCATCTAGCCTTGACAAGACGTATTCGTTATGACTTATTTTTAGCAAACGATCATAGAGAATACCATTGCAAAGAGGGCAACAGTTTCACAAAGACCTACAACCATGATGTACTGAGCAAAACCTTTACCAGTTTCACCAAGAGCATCAGAACCGGCAGCACCAGCTTTTCCCTGAGCAATAGCAGAGAAACACATTGCAAGACCAGAAGCAATACCAAGACCAAGTGCAAATGCTGGATTTGAACTTGTGTTTGCAGAAGCAGCCATCTGCTGCATAAGAAGGAAACCGTAAATTGTCTGTGTCAAAGGAGCACCAGCAAATACAGTAAGGATGAATGGAGCAGGCTTATTATTTACATAACAACGTTTCCAAGCACCAATTGCACCCTGACCAGCAATACCAATTCCAATTGCCGAACCAATAGCAGCAATACCCATACAAACAGCAGCACCTAACATACCAAAATTCATAATAATTCTCCTAAAAATGTAATTTATATTTTATTTTTCCGTTTCACTGAACGGAGCATATTTAAAGCCAGACCATGACATTCCAAGGTGATTGGAAAACTCAAGAGTATTCAATCGAACGCCATGAACGATTACGGACAGAAGATTAAGAACCATGTTCAATCCGTGTCCGAATACCAGAAGAACTACAAGTGCAAGGAACAGAACAGCATGACCGACAAGAGGTCCGGCCATTTCGTTTACAGTATTTGAAATTGCAGCACCTGCAAGACCAACAGCCCAAAGGCGGATATATGAAACAATGTCAGAGAATACGTTTACTACTCCAAGAAGGACAGAAATAATTCCCTTGACACTTTCCATAATTGAAGCAATTACACTTCCGTCATAGTTGATAAAGACAAAGCTTAATGCAAATCCAAATGCAACAAGACCGATTGAAACTGTTCCAACAGGAATTCCATATATAATCTGGTCAAAAGTAAATATCTGAGAACTCACAACCATTGAAAGAACAACATAATACATACCCCAGATCTGAAGCATTGACCCAAGTTCGCCCAAAAATTTCAGAGATTTTCTATATCTTGCCATACCCTTAAAATGTGCAACTGAAAGTTGCAGGAAAGCAAGGGTAAAACAGAAAATCTGAAGATTCTGCGCAGTAGACAGAGTTCCCTTTGAAGCATCGTCTGTCCAGAAAGGCAGCCAGCCAATATCTGCATACGCATTAGAAAGCGGTGCTACAGAAAGGGCACAAAGCCATTCAGGAAGCTGCTCCGGCTTTAATCCGAACCAAGTACAGGTTACAGTTCCCCAAGCAACAGTCGCAATTCCAAGAAGCAGTCCCAGCTTAAGCATAGGTGGAACATTTTCCTTTTTTGCAGCAGATTTAATCATCATAAGGATCATGGCAACTGACACAAGAAGTCCGTAACCACCGTCTCCAAAAATCATTCCAAAGAAAACTGTAAAGAACAGCAGGAACCAGCCGGAAATATCATATTCATGATAGCCTGGAACCGTTCCCAAAAAGTCTGTAAGCGGATAAATAAGGCTTACAAGCTTATTGTTCTTAAGCTTAGTTGGAACTTCATCTTCATCTGAAGGATCAGAAGAAGCCATTGCCCAGCCGTTTGCCTTTACTGCATCAGAAAGAATGCTAAAGCTGTCTACAGGAACAAAGCCTGAAATCCATGCAAGGTCAGATTCTTTTCCCTCTGATTCCTGTCCCATTCCTGAATAGACATTTTCAAATTCAATGTCTGATTCCAAAGCCTTTCTGAAAGCATTCATCTGAGGAATAAATGCAGCAAGAGAAACAAAAGTACGGCCTATTTCCTCAAGCTGCTTTTTGTCAGAAGAAATTCTGTTTTGGATTTCTTCTGTTGAATCAACAGGCATTGGTACTTCAAAAGCTTCTGCTGGAAATCCAGAAGGACGTTCATCACCTGCATCAAGAAGCAGGAAACGGACAACCTTTTTATAGCGGTTTACACATACAGTCTTCGAATTTTCATCAATAAGATTGTATTTGTCTTCCGGAATTTCATACATCTTTAAAGAAATACCCTTTCCTTTAAGATATTCAAAATCAGCCGGAGTTACACAGCCCCATGATGCAAAACGTTCAAGTTCTGCACTGTCGGCTGAAATCTCTTCGTTTAACTTCTTTTTAAGTTCAGAAAGTTCAATTACTTCCCTGCATTTCTGCGCAATTTCAGAATCTGAAATCTTTGGAGCCGCAGAAGCTTTCTTAGGAACTTTTACTTCACTTAAAACGGAAACTGCTACCATTGCATTGTTAGAAGCTTCTTTATAAGCCGCAAGCTGTTCGCCCTTGCCTTCAATCTGTTCAAGATGAACAACTCCAAGTTTCTTTAACTGCTCCAGAGCCTGCTTTCGTTCCTTATTAAGAACAACAAGGGAGACTTTTTTCATTGGTACAATCATTCGTCAGCCTCCTTTTTTGCATCACTGGCAGTCTGAAGTTTTTTCTTTGAAATCTTACTGCGCACAACTGCAGCAACCTGTTCATCACCAAGATAAACAGATATCTTTTTTATGTTTGCCTTTGTTTCAGGAATCTTAACCTTTTCAAAGAGATTTACGCGCTGTGTTGTTGTACGCAACTCCTTTGAAAGAAGCCTTACCTGTTCATCAAGAACTTCTGCTTCCAAATCTAAAGACAAAGCCTTTTCCATTCTATCAGCAGCTAAATCGATCCATAACGGAGTTTCGTACAAATCATAGTCGCCACGGGAAAAATCGGCACCTTCGTAAATCGGAATGGTTACACCGGCAATATTGCCAATTCCCTTTCTTATATTCCTAACGGTTACCATATCCGGTTTAAATGCCTCCGCTTCTCCAAAAACGGAAATCCACTGAGCGAATTCTTTTTCAAGCTGAACACGCTTTGCACGGACTTCCCTGGCTTTTGTTTCAATAGTACGAATTTCAGTCTGGAGCTGCTGCTTTTTGAGCGTTAAAGTCGGAAGATAACGCTTATACATTTTAAGCGCGTCTTTCTGAACCTTCTGCTCATTTTTAGTCAGCTTTATTTTTGCCATACGCTTTTCGCTCCATTAATTCTAATTTGTTTATATACTGTGAGTTAC
>JAFOSK010000057.1 GCA_017392945.1 Treponema sp. | reverse complement strand
GCCTCCGGGTTATGAGCCCGACGAGCTGCCAACTGCTCTACCCCGCGTCGTATTGGTATGCATACTACAACATATAGCATAAACTTGTCAAGTGTTTTAAAGTCTTTCAAAAAGATTTTCTAGTTTTTTTTCATTTTTCTAACTAGACTGGCTTCCTGCGTCTTATCTGCATCAGAATCTTTTTTTTCTTTTTTGGAAGTTTTCCTTTCATCATAATCCTTTGGTTTCGTAGGAGAAATACCAACTATACTTGAATCCATTTTTCTGCGTTTTTCTCCAGGCTCGTCGTTCTGCTGGAAAACGATTATTGTTTCATTTTCTGCGGCAACAGACTCATCCTGATTTGTCTGCTTTACATATCGCACACGGCATTCCATTATTGCAAAAAGAACCGAAACGGCGGCAAGCCAATAAGACGAAAATCCTAGCTGAACAAAGAAATCAAAGGCTCCGTGAATAAACACGGCAAAAATTACAGAAAGAACGTCTATTCTCTTTTTTCTGACACCCCATACAAAAAGTCCGCATAAGCCAGCACAACAAGTATGAATAAGATCGGCAGTAAAAATACGAACATAAACGATATTATAAATCAACTGAGCATTGCGCTGCGTAGCAGTCTGTATTTCGCGCAGCAAGTAAACTGCTGATTCAAAAGTGCCTAAAAAAAGTCCGAATAAAAGGACCGTTAAAAAATATTTTTTCAGCTTCAATTTTTTAACTGGAATCAGAACTATAAATATCATCTTAAGCAATTCCTCTACAAGCCCATTAAATATCAGGGCCTTAAAGAAAAGCTGAAGCATTTTTATATGATTAGAAGCAGTTTCTATCATCTGAAAGAATTCAGAAAAATAAAACTGGAGAAATGTTATCGGCAAAACCGCAAGAAGTCCGAAAAGCCCTGCAAACAAAAGGGAAGAAATCTTTATTCTTGCAAAAAACGCAAAGCAGACAAAACAAATAATCGAAGGCAAAAAACACAAGCCCAATGCTGTATAAATGTTCATATTGTAAGAATACCCTAGGTCGTGGACTTTTGCAATTCAGAAGGTTATACTAAATGCATGAGCAATAATAAAACTTATATAATTTTAGGAATAAAACATTCGGGAAAATCAACGCAGAGCCGTTTTTTGGCAGAACACCTTGGATGTCCTCTATTTGATATTGATGATCTTATAGAAAAAAATACTGGCCGCACAGCCAGGGAATACTACATAGAAAAGGGTCCGGTTTCCTTTCTTGCGGCCGAAGAAGCATGCTGTGGAAAACTTGCACAAGTCTACAAAGGCCAGCAGATCGTAATTTCGACCGGTGGCGGAATCTGCGACAACGCACCGGCCTTGAATTATCTCAGACCTTTAGGTGAATTTGTTTTTATTCAAGTTCCAGAAGAAACTGCCTGCGACAGAATATTGAAAAAAGCGACTCAGTTAAGTGACGGAACATGGACAGGCTTACCTGCATACATAAACAAGCTAAAACCGAAAGATGAAAACAAAGTAAGGGAAATTTTTCATGGCTTTTACACTGAACGAACAGAAATATACACTTCTATCGCTGATATAATCGTTCCAATAAAGAATGCATCAAAAGAGGATAATTTTAAGACTTTAAAGAACGCCCTTGGATTATAGCTAGGCCAATACATAGCCCTATAAAAGAAAATGCCGGTACATTTGTCTGATTTGACTTATGTCCGGCATTTTGTTTTATGCTTAAATTCAAAAATCAGCTTATATCAGTTTCCGCAACCGCCACAGCCGCCATTACAGCCACAACCGTCGTCTTCTCCACCGCAACCGCCACAGCCTCCGCCGCAATGTCCACCACAGCCTCCACAGCCACCCATAGAAGCAAGCTCTTCATCTGTAGCTTCGCGAACATCTACAATTTCTACATCAAATGTAAGCTGTTTTCCTGCAAGCTCGTGATTTCCATCAACTTTTACGATTTTATCATTTACATCAATTACACGAACAACTACAACCTGTCCGTCAGCTGTACCAGCCTGAAATTTCATTCCTACTTCAATAGGAGTTCCGGTTTCAAACTGTTCACGAGGAACTTCTACAACAAGTTTATCGTTATATTCACCGTATGCATCTTTTGGTTCAATTACTGCTTTGAATTTCAATCCCGGTTCTTTTCCTTCAAGCATTTCTTCAAGCCCCGGAATAAGCATTCCGTTTCCATGTACATACTGCAATGGCTCTTTTCCCGAAGACGAATCAAGTTCATTTCCTTCTGCATCATGTAGAATGTAGTGGATAGAAACCATTGTATCTTTTGTTATTTTCATATTACATCCTTATTTTAGAAACCGGCATCAAAACCAGATCCGTAGTATCCTGCATCAGGAGCTGCATTATCCTGAACTACTTCTGTAATTTCTGGAACAGCATCCTTTATATAACGTTCAACACCCATTTTGAGTGTCATCGTTGCCATCGGGCAGCTTCCGCAAGCACCTTGTAAAATAAGATGAACGCGCATCTGCTCATCAATAGAAACAAATTCCATATCCCCACCATCAGCCTGAAGCTGAGGTCTGAACATTTCGATTGCTTCCTTTACTCTGTCTTCAATATCCAAATCGGCCATAAAATTCTCCCATAAAAAGACAATAACAAACTTTCAGATTTGCGCTTGACTTTTAGATGCCCCTATAAATGCGGGTTGAACAAAAACTTCGCCTTGAGTGTACAATATTCTTAATTATTTTACTAGGACATTTATTTCGTCACAAAGATCTTTGTCATAGTAAAGCCACGAATACATTGCTGCCGAACCAATCAATTTCCGTCCATATTGACGAGTTTCGGAATACGGAATTATTTCCAAAAACAAGTCATCTGGCATAGACTTCATATTATTAAAACCGATAACGGCCGTTTTACGCCAGCGACGTACAACAGTAATCCCCGAGTTATATGAAAAGAACGTCTGCATCCAATTGTTTTCCAGACGACCAAACAGATTTGCAACATACCATGTACCGAATTCAATATTATCAACAGGTTTTGTAAGACTGTATTGCCCATATTTCAATCTATGTGCAACATCCGCCGCCGTTGATTCCATAAGCTGACAAAGACCGACCGCACCGGCAGTACTTTTTGCCTGTGAATCAAAAAAACTTTCGCTGCGAATAAGAGCATACATAATTTCTTCTGGAACAGAATATTTTTCGCTTTTTTCAGAAACCATATTGCTGTAATTCCTCGGATACAGCAGCATGAGTGCATCCTTTGAAATTCTCTCTGGATAGAGGGACAGCATTTTTGAAACGATTTTCAAAGCCTGCGGGTAAAACTCATTTTTTCTGAGTCCGCATTCATTAAGGAACTGAGCCAGCCTCAGGCCTGTTTCAAAGCTTATAAAACGTTTTTCTTCCAAAAGGCGTTGCCACATGGGATATATTTTTTCCGGGAATCCAAAAGCAGCATATCCGCCAAGCAGTTCTTCGGCCTCGGGATCTACAATACAGACTTCTTTAGAACGTCGCGAGCAGAGAATCTCTTCGGCATGTTCTCCGCCAAGCCCAAGCTGAGCCACAGCCATCACTCTGTAATATGCTTCTGAACCGCTTAACAAAGCACGCGTAAAAGCCGCCGCAGATTCGCTGCCGTGAGTATCAGAAACTACAGGAACGGCAAATCTTTCCTGCAAAAGCCGGCCGTAGATATAGGCAAATTTTGCAACAACTTCGTCAGAGGCGTAACCATCAAGTTCCTTATAAAGATTATAAAAGGCGTTCCACTTTCCTTCAGAAAGCATCAGCGGGGTAAGCGTATCAAAGAAATCATCAAAATAATCCGGATCGTGCCACGTTGAACAATATTTTCTTACGCAGGCAATTCCTCGGTCTGTAGAACGCTTTAATTCAAGATTAAGGAGATACCATAAAGCATTGTCATACAAGGAATCAGATTTTGCCGCGGCCATAGCAGACTTATATCTGCTTGCAGCGATTGAATAATATTCACCCGCTTTTTCATAAAGCCGGGCAGCATAAAACCATGCGTAAAATTCAGAATCCCTGCCAGATAGCTTCTTTGCAAACGCATCAAAGGCAAGCGCATTCGTGTAATATGCTTCGCTTCCGTAAAGGCAAACTTTTCCCATATCAGAAACAATCTGGGGCAAAAGAGGCAGGACATCTTTTGATTTTGAAAAAGATTCAAAAGCCCCAAGATAATTCCGTTTGTAAACGTCAGCCCTGAAATCAGTCACCGGCTGAAATTCAGGTATTTCAGTAAGAGCAGAATCCTTTGCAACGTCGCAATAAAGCTGGTAATGCAAATCAGAAACCCGGCGCAACGTAAACCAGGAATAAAACTCCTTGAAAAAACGAGAATCACCTTTTTTTCTCATAGAATCCAGACGGTAATACGCAAGACTATTACTGCAATTTTCATAATCAATGCCGTTCGTACATTGAATCAATTTCGAATATTCCGCAGCAGAATAATACTTTCTGCACGCTAAAAGTTTTGCCTTTTCATCAGAATATTTTGAAAGAAGACGATCACACGATTCAAGACGTTCGCGCACATTCCCAGTCTCAGTCAATTCTTCAAGTGACAAACGTGATATATAAGGAGAACCAGTATTTACAGCCCGCAAAAATAATCTTCTAGCTTCTTCTGTCTTACCGTCTGTCTGACAGCGCAATGCGGCATAATATTCGAATCCATTCTGACCGCAACCTGTAAGAAAAATTAATAAGCCTAGACAAATATATGCATACTTTTTGAAAACCATAGTTGTATTTAACAAAATAGCCGATTTTGGAACAATCCGCAATCGGCTAGTGCATAAGGTTCTGTTATTTTGCAGGAATCTTTATATATGTTCCTGAAATAATATAATCTGGATTACGTATTCCATTGTACCTTGCTATTTTTTTATAATTCCATGGATTCTTATAATATGCGTCTGCGATATCCCACAAAGTATCACCCCACTTAATTTTATAAGTGATATCGACAGGTTTTTCTTCCGGTTCTTTCGGAGGCTCAGGAACAACCTTTTCTGGTTCATCTACAACGATTACCTCTTCTTCCTTAGATTCTATAATCTCAGGTTCTGGTTCAGGTTCTGGTTCAGGAATGGTCTCCGACTCTTCTGCAATAACAGTTACAGGGTCTGGTTCTACAGACTTTTTATTAAGAAGATTATATTTTGAAGGAACTACAAAAAGAATCAGCAGCGTAGCAATTACACAAATGATTGCACAGATTATACAAATAATTACAGGGACTTTTGTTTTTTTCACAACTTCCTCTTCTTCTGATTCAACGGAAGAATCCCCTTCCATTGTTTCTTTATCATAAAGATTATCAAATTTAAGTGCATTGGAATGCTTCATCATTTCCAAAGTTGAATCCGGAGCCGGTTCTGAAGGATCAGAATTTTCAGCATCATCAAAATTGTCAAGAAATGAAGTGTCGCTGAACAGATCATCAGAATTAAGATCTGTAGACGCTGCCGTATCAGCCGGATCAGTACCAAAATCAGGGAAATCAAAATTGTTATCTTCCACTTTTGGAGTTTCAATGGATTCTGTGCTATCTGCTGTATCCGAACTTTCTTCGAAATCTGGGAGATCAAATGAATCAAGAGAATCTCCGGCTGCCGATGTAGGCTCTGCCGATTCCGTTACGCCAGCTGTATCCGAACTTTCTTCAAAATCCGGGAGATCAAATGAATCAAGAGAATCTCCGGCTGCCGCTGTAGGCTCTGCCGATTCCGTTACGCCAGCTGTATCCGAACTTTCTTCGAAATCCGGGAGATCAAATGAATCAAGAGAATCTCCGGCTGCCGCGGTAGGTTCTGCCGATTCCGTTACGCTAGCTGTATCCGAACTTTCTTCGAAATCTGGGAGATCAAATGAATCAAGAGAATCTCCTGATGCCGATGTAGGTTCTGCCGATTCCGTTACGCCAGCTGTATCCGAACTTTCTTCAAAATCCGGGAGATCAAATGAATCAAGAGAATCTCCTGATGAATTTTCTGAACCGTCAGCCGCTTTTGTGACATTCAGCTCTGTACTTGAATCCAAATCACTGAAATCAGGAATATCAAGATCGTCGGTTGCGCTGACCGCTGAATCAGACTCAGCGTCCTCACCGGCAGAAGCTACAGTATCATCCGACCCCTCTGCTGCGCTGGATTCTTGTTCAAAATCTGGGAGATCAAACGAGTCCAAAGAATCACTTGCTGAGTCTTCCGTTGTATCCAATGAATCCGCAGCATCATTATTTTCACTAGATTTTTCACTTTTCATAGCAGCGGCAAGCAGTCCGCCAGCGACTGCACCAGCTGCAGCTCCTGCCGCAAAAGCAGCACCGCTATCATCAGAATTATCCTCTGTCTTAGTTACTCCGCTTTCTGCAGATGAATCTGATTCTGGAAGAGATAAATCATCAAGGTCAGAAAGATCAACTTTTTCATCCGATACAGAAACTTCAGAAGATGTATCTGCAAGTCGCTCTTCCAAGGTTCTGTTTACCAAAGTAACATCAGCAGAACTTGTAAGACCTGTTTCCGGGTCAATAAGTTCAGCAGAAAGTTTTCCGTCCTCATCAAGACCGATATTAAGCTTAATTTCAGAACTTCCCTTTGCATGAGCAATCAAATTGTCAATCTGAAGGGAATCCACATATTCAGCATCTTCCATTGTACCTGTATGAGAACGGTACAAATCAACAATAACACGAGTCTGATTATCTTTCGCGGTCGTTAAACCAAGAGTCTTTTTTCCAGGATTTTCTTCTTCTAGAATTGAATAGAAAGATCCGTCCGCCTGTCTGATGCCGATAGTCTTCATGTTAACCTCGCTTATGAATTACGCTTAGTATTCGTAAGAAACTTCTGTCATTGCTGACATTTCATTTACAGTTGTACCAAATTTATTAGCAACTGTGTAGTTAGTCATCTTCTTGAAATTTCCTTTTTCATCGAATTTTATAATCATACGGCTTTCTGTCTTATTGTCCGCACTGTAAGTAGTAATTTCAGAAAGAATATCATTTGCCCCATAGCGGAATACTTCTTTTTTTGCAATTTCTCCGTCCGCTTTTATAGTTACGATACTGTCTTTTTTACCAGATGATGTATACGTATACTGCTTTTCTGTATCAAGGCTTCCGTCTGCAAAATATTCGTATTCGCGGGCAAGTTTTCCGCCTTCATATTTGTAGATTAATTTTCCAACAAGAGCACCGTCTGAATTATAAACAGTTTCATCAGAAAGATTGTTTCCATCATAATTGTAAATAACCTTATTTCTGATAGAACCGTCTGCACCGTATTCTGAAACATCTGTTTTCTTTCCATTCTTATAAGTAATCACAGCCTTCCATGAAAGAACTGATTCTGAATCATACCCTGACTGCTCCAAAAGAAGGCCATCATCATTATATACATTTGTAATTTTATTAAGAAGCACGTCTTTTGCATTGAAAGCAGATGATTCAATAAGTTTTCCGCGAGCATCATATTTGTAAACAACTTTTGAATTTGGAGTTCTGAAATATTCACCAAATTTAGAAGAGATTTCATAATCAATTCTTGTTACGGTCTTTGCATTTCCTTTAATCTGATAGTCCGCTGTAACATCATAGGCAAATGCAGCAAATCCAAGCGCAAAAGTAAGCAAAAATCCAACAATTTTTTTCATTTCCAAATCCTCCAGATTTGTCAAAAAGTCTTTCTATATGATAGTATATCGGCAGAAAAGCAATGAATCTTTACGAATTAAAAGCCTTTGTAACATTAAGCAGAACCCTTCACTTCGCAAAAACAGCAGAAGAAATCAATATAAGTCCTTCTGCGCTCAGCCGCATTATCTCCCGACTGGAAGAAGAAAACGGGACTGAACTTCTTGACCGTTCAAACCGAAAAGTTGAGCTCACTCCGAACGGAAAATTATTTGCAGAATTTGCAAAAGAAACTCTGGAACGTCATTCAGACATGCAGGCTTCCTTTAAGGGCGACAGAAACAAGATTTCTGGTACCTTGCATGTCTATGCATCTGTAACTGCCTGTTATGTTATTTTACCACTTTTTATCAAAAAACTCTCGGAAAAATATCCTGGAATTCAACTTGCTATAGAAACCGGCGATCCGGCAGGTGCTATTCCGGCTGTAAGAGAAGGACGGGCAAGCCTTGCTGTTGCCGCAATTCCAGAGGACGGACTTTCTTACATGGAAACGATCAGCCTTAAAAGAAGTCCGCTGATTTTTGCTGCAAAAAATGATTCAAATTTTAATGTAACCGGCTCGCCACAAGATATAATTTCTTCGGTTCCGTTGATTCTGCCAAAAACAGGACTTGCCCGCCGCCGCTTTGACGAATGGACAAAAAGCCGTAACGTAAAACCTGTAATTGCCGCTGAAACAGAAGGAAACGAAGCCATCCTTGCACTTGCTCAGCTTGGCTTGGGAATAGGGCTTGTTCCGCAGATTGTTCTGGAAAGCGGCCGTTACCAGAATACGTTTACAATTCATCCAGCCGGAAATATAATGGGATATTACGACATCGGATTTATACGAAGAAGCGAAGCTTTCGGAACACAAAACACCAGAAGAATCTGGGCAGCCGTAAGCGATATTCTGCACTCCACTGACTGGAAAGGACTTATGAAATGACAGAAAAACAGTTTCTTGCATTTGATGCATTCAGAAATGATTTTAAAAATATGATTTCTGTATGGAGCGGGGCAGTTTCGAACCTTGCCGAACTTCAGAAATCAGCGGCTGATGCAGCAAAAACTCCATCGTACAATATCGAAACTCCGGTAGTATACAATACTGCACTGGACTTCATTACTCAGAATGATGAAATAAAGATTATTGTAATTGGAGACAATCCTGGCAAAAACGAGCAGCTGTTGAAAAACAGAAAATATCTTGTCGGCCAGGCCGGAAAGATCGGCGAAGGATTTTTCAGAAAGAATCCTGAACTGGGTATAGACTTCCGCCGCAATGCAATCATCTTGAATAAAACGCCTGTTCATTCTGCAAAAACGGCCCAGCTTAAATATATTAAAAAAGCCGGCGGGTTTGTCGCAGAAAAGCTTCTGGAAGAAACTCAACTTTGGATGGCAGAAAAAACCGCTGAAATAGCGGCTGTTCTTGGCGCAGAGATCTGGTTAGTAGGTTACAACGACTTAAAAACAAAGGGACTTTTTTATGTTTACCGCGATGAATTAAAAGAACGCTGCACAAGGCTGGGCATTCTGAACAAGCTGCTTGTATTCCAGCATTTTTCAATGAACCGTTTTTCTATTGATCTTAAGGCTTTTATGGGTAGAAGCAGTTTTAGTTCACTGCATGAAGCCGTGCACGCACTGGGCATACAGCATCGAAACGAAATTTTTGGGGTATAGGCAGCGAGACAGAATGGTGAATTTCGGGGAATCAATTAAAAAATAGCGCGAAGGAGGAAAACTGCTTTCAAAAACACTCTGTTTATGGATGCCGCGTTAGCGGCAGAGTTTATAGTTCCTATGCCATAAACAGCGTGTAGCACGCTAGCGTGCGGTTTTGAAAACAGTTTTTCGACTGGGAGCTATTTTTTACATTTCAGAACAATTAATTCGCTATTCCGCCTAGTAAATCTTGTCCCCTAAAAGACGCGCGGCAAGCTCCACGGCAAGAATTGCAGTCTGATTGCGTATATCCAGCACAGGATTTACTTCTACTATTTCCGCAGACCTTACCATTTTGGTTTCAGCCATTTCTTCCATAAGCAGGAGAGCTTCGCGGTTGCTAAGTCCCGCCGGCAAAGGAATACCAGTTCCCGGTGCAAACATAGGATCAAGAACATCCATGTCAAAACTTACGTGAACAATATCAACACGGCTTTTAAAGAAAACTATAACCTTCTTAAGTATTGCAGAAAAACCATAGCGGTCTATATCGCTCATTGTAAATACTGTTACGCCGGCTTGCCTCATTACCTCTTTTTCGCCGGGATCCAGATCGCGGCAGCCTACAAAGCATACATTCTTAGGATCAACCTTTGTTCCTTCATAATAAAGATTTGTCAGCTCCGGTAGTCCATAACCGCAACTTGCGGCAAGGCATTCTCCATGAATGTTGCCGGTCGGTGTCGTTTCGGGTGTATTAAAATCGCCGTGGGCATCTACATAAAGCACGCCCAGCTTTTTCTTATTCATTTTTGCAAATGCGCCCATCCCGGCAAGACTTCCCAACGCAACCGAATGGTCTCCCCCTAAAACCAAAGGAAACGCCCCGCACCCCGCTGCGTCACAAACTTCTTCTGCAAGTGCGGTGGTTGCTTCAACAATCGGTTCAAGGTATTTTGCCTTTGGATTACCAGCTCTCTCATACGCAGCTGAATCTATCTGAATCGGACAATCATATTTTGAAACTGTATGTCCAAGCCCTTCAATGCGCCGACGAATTCCGGCAAGCCGGATTGCACTTGGCCCCATATCAGAACCATGACGACTTGCACCAAAATCCAGAGGCATTTCAATAATGTGTACATTCATACATCTTCCCCTTTTATTCCAAAATCGTAATTTCTACGCGGCGGTTTGCAGCTTTACCTTCTTGAGTACTGTTGTCTGCTATCGGTTTATGAGATCCGCTTCCTTTACAGATAAATTTTTCCGAAGGAATACCGCGGGCTGCAAGTTCTTTTGCTATTGAGTGAGCTCGCTGTGCAGAAAGGGTCATTTCTCCGCGCTCATTTCCAGTAGCAGCAGTATGACCTTCTACTAGAAACTGCGACTGCGGAGTCTCCCTCAAAACCGATGCAATCTGATCAAGACGGGATTTTTCACCCGGAAGCAGTTCCGCACTGTCCGGCTTAAACTGAAGATTCTGCACCGTAAGCCTGATTCCGGCCGGCGTATTTTCAACCTTAATCGGTCTTTCAGCGGTCTTCTGCCCCTTTCCAACAGTCCCAGCGTTTCTGCCGTCCACGGCGCTCACACCCCTGTTCAGGCCAGAAGCAATTTCTGCGCTGTCCCTGCGTTTACCATTATAACCGCTCTTTTCAAAACTGCCAGAATGTCGTGCCTCATTTTCATTATTTCCCGGCCTGCGGACTTCGGCAACAACCGATTTTCCTGCAAGGGGCAACGGTTCAGGAGTCACTTTTTTTGTCAGTAACTCTGCTTCTTCATCAGAAATTGCAGCAACTCTCTGAAGCGCACGGATTATTCTGCTTCTATCTACCGCCGGAGGATATTCTGTAAACAGAGAAATTGTACCCCTGAACGAAATATTTCTTCCGTCAATATATACAAAAGTTTCATCAACAGAATCACGCACAACAATGGCATTACCAGTCACCTTGCTGATATACATAGTAGCCTCGTGCTTTCCCATTGCTTGTTTTAGATCGCGGTCACCTCCGAAATCCATGTAAAGATTAGCACCGTACCGTGTAGCCCATCTTGCACTTACAACATAAACTTCTTCGCCGCGCACTGTTTCGTCACCGGTATATGTATACTGAACGTACATCGGAATTTTTGTTACAATTCCCTTATTAAGCGGATCTACCGCACGTACAGCTTGAGCCTGCCAGGAATCCCCAAGTCGGATTTTATTTGCCGTAAAAGCAGGAAAACTTCTGAATGAAGGATAACCGTGATCTTCTATCATAGTTAGAATTCCCTCCGAAGAAATTCTGAACCGAGACGGAATGGAATCATGAATCATGTCACCTACAATTGCGGAAGCCCTGACCGTATCTTGAGAAACATAAAAACTTCCTTCATAAAGTTCACCATCATTTGAAATAAAAGACCTTACCTCGCGGTTTAAAAGCCCTGTATAACGATTATTTTCATATCGTCTTAAATCTGTGCGTTCTACCAAAGAATAGTTTCGTCCTCCGTTATAACGGAATTGCACCTCATCTGCATAAGATGCCACAAAAATGGTCATAAAACTAAAGAAAACAGAAAAGATTTTCTTCACATGCTCCTCCTGAAAATACGGGCCCTGTGCAAAAAAAAACAGGATTTTACCCCACTCTTATATTTTCGGCTTTTGAATTTTTTTCTAAAAAGTTTTTTTTATATTCCGATAAGTGAATTATGAGACTATCGAATAAACCAAACATTGTAACTGGATCTATATTATTACTCGGAGCAGCATTCTTTTCGATTGCATTAGCTTTACTTCCAATGGACTTTGGTTCTTACGGTCCGGGAAGCAGTTCTTCTCTATATACAGCAGCCTTTCATTTGGGCAACATTCTTTTTTCCGTGTACGGATTTTCGAGCATATTGATTCCGGTATTTCTTTTTATTGCTGGAATTTCTTGTTTTGCTTCTCGCTGGACTGCAAGAAAATCAATGAGACTTCTTACAGCCATTGTACCATTCTTTACTTCCGCAATTATAGAAAAAATATGCCGGGCAATGCTTGAATACCCAGATGAATTTACAAGCATAAAAATCGTGCTGACTGTTGCAATAGGCGGATTTCTTGCTGCCATTGAAATTCTTGCAGCCGGAATTCTTGCAGACCGCGTAAACGATAAATTGTTCCATAGCGACAAATCTGCCGGTCACAGCAATTATGAAAACGAAGACTTTCAACAGGACGACTTCATAACGTCTGAGGATTTAAAGACAGCCACAACATTGCAGCAAGAAACACCCGAACATGAAAATAAAATAAACAGAAACGAACTTCCAGATGAAATTCCATCTGATACCAAAATGATTGAAAACAAAGATGCCGGAATCGAAGAACCTGCTAATGACAGCATTCAAACCGCAGCCAGAGCAGATACTGGAATTGCGGTAGAATCAACAACGGCAGAACCAGACCCTTTTGAGCATGTATTTGACGAACCTGTAAAAGAAAACAATGGTATAGATGAAAATTCTGAAAAAGCAGAAACCCCGCAGGAACCGCTGCTTTCTAAAGAAGAATACGCAGCACTTAATAAGCTGAACGAAGAACTTATCGCAGGCGATTCCAATGATAAAGATTCATCGGTCAACCTGCCGGAAGAAGAGCAGATTGAATGGCCGTCTACTGACGAAATTATTTCTCAGGCAGGAATAACAAAATCAGAGGAAGAATCACTTTTAGGTGAAGAAGCAGAAGAAGAAAGCGGAATAACTGAATCAGAACAAGACTCTCAGGCCGAACCTTTTTCTGAAGAAAAAGCAGAAGAAACAGATTCTGTAGATTTTACAGAACTGAACACAGAAAACGCGGATGAAACCACTGGAGAATCTCAATCTGATATTTTCGATACACCTGCAATTCCAGAGGCACGCAAACCTATCAATTCTGATGATCCTTACAGTGAATTCGGCTTTGATGAAACAATTTCTGAAAGCTCAGAATCATATAATTCAGATGGTTATTTTGATAATTCAGAGAATCCGTATTCTGATTCAGAATATATAGATACAAAAACGCAAAAAAAAACTGAAAATTCTCTAGATCCGGATTTCTTTGATATCGACATGAACGAAGAAGAGCCGGCAGATGAAATTGAAGAAGTAGAGAATGATCAGGACATTGATTTTGAAAAGGATGAAGATTCTGATTATGACTCAGAAACTGAAGAAGATCGCCTTAAAAACGATGAGATCCTTAAAATGCAGGCATTAGAAGACGAGCTTCTTGCAGATAAAGTTAACGCAGACAGTTCAATTGAACAGAAACGTTCATTCCTTGACGATATGGTAGACGCCCAGGAAGATGACGACGATTTTGACGGACATTTTGCGGAATCAGAAAGCGCAGAAGAAGATTCTGAAACTTCTGACGAAACAGAAGCCGCTTCAGAAGAATCCGAATTCAGCGATTCTGATGAAGATGATTTCGGCCGAACCAGTTCCACCTTCAACATCGCTTCCGACATTTTTGCGGACATGGAAGAAGACGCCCGCGAGCAGATTGAATCCGGCAAAAAGCCTTCCCGCTTTGCCCAGCCGGAATACGATGCCGCAATGAATCCTTCTGCACCGGAATCCGCAGATTCAGACAATGGTGGCCTGGCTGATTCTGAAAGCGCAAGCACAATGTCCGGCATAGAGACAGCCGAACCGCCGGCACGCACAACAGTTGCCACTGAACCAAAACCACTCGGCAACAGGGCAAAACCTAAAAAGCCGTACATTGTTCCTACAGATCTTCTTGAACAGTACGAAGATGACCAGTACTGGATCATTGACGATCAGACAAAAAATGATGCAGTAAAGCTTAAGGACACTCTCAATCAGTTTGGAATTGAAGCAGAAGTAATCGGCATTAAAAAAGGCCCTGTAGTTACAATGTTCGAACTTGCACCTGCTCCTGGCGTTAAACTCAGCAAAATCGTATCGCTTCAGGATAACATTGCGCTCAGCCTTGCCGCTTCAAGCGTACGAATAGTTGCTCCAATTCCGGGAAAAGCTGCAGTCGGAATTGAAATTCCGAACAAAAAGCGTTCAATCGTATCTTTCCGTGAAATGATAGAGCAGGATCTCCCTGAATTCAAGAAAATGGCAGTTCCTGTAATCCTCGGAAAAGACATTCTGGGAAAATCTCAGATAATCGATATTGCCAAAACACCTCACCTTTTGATTGCTGGTGCAACTGGCGCCGGAAAATCCGTTTGTGTAAACTCGCTCATTCTTTCTATTCTTTACAAGCGCTCACCTAGAGAAGTAAAGATGATTCTTGTAGATCCAAAAGTTGTTGAACTTAAACTCTACAATGATATTCCACACCTTCTGACTCCTGTAATCACAGAGCCTAAGAAAGCTCTTCAGGCACTTCAATACTGCCTTTGCGAAATGGAACGCCGATATGCACTTCTTGACGGAATGGGTGTACGCGACATTTCCAACTACAACAAACGAATTGAAGAACGTCATATTGCCACAGAAAAACTGCCTTACATCGTTGTTATCATTGATGAATTTGCAGACCTTATGGCAACAAGCGGACGCGACCTTGAATCGATTGTTGCCCGCCTTACAGCAATGAGCCGAGCAGTCGGAATTCACCTTGTTCTTGCAACACAGCGACCGTCTGTAAACGTAATTACAGGTCTGATCAAGGCAAATATTCCTAGCCGAATTGCATTCATGGTTTCAAGCCGAACAGACTCAAATATCATCATCGATTCTGTCGGAGCTGAAAAACTTCTAGGCAAGGGTGACATGCTCTACGCAAGTGCCGTTGATCCTTATCCGGTGCGCATTCAGGGAACATTTGAAAGCGACAACGATGTAGAAAACGTCGTTACATATGTAAAGACCCTTGGTGAACCGGAATATATAGACGATGAAATCTTTATTGAAGATGAAGAAGACGAAGAAGCTTCTCCAAACCTCTTCAGCGATGGAGATGATCCTCTTTACGAGCAGGCTCTAGATATCGTAATTCAGGCAGGAAAGGCAAGCGCCTCTTACATTCAGCGACGCCTTAAAATCGGTTACAACCGCGCCGCCCGCCTAGTAGAAGAAATGGAAGCCCGCGGAATAGTAGGCCCTGCAAATGGCTCAAAGCCAAGGGAAGTAATCCACGTTCCGAGTTAAACGATGATTTTTCTATTTTGAACATGCTCTTTTAAGGATTTCGATTAACGGCTCATAATCTTTCTTTAATTCAGCCTGTTCTTCATTCATCATAACTTCGTATTCATTATGAAAAAGACGGTCTTTCCCGCTGATCGGCATATACTGAACGTCGCTGTGAATATAATAATGCTCTATGCAGCCCATCGGCAGAATATAAACCCTTGCAGTTTCTATGGCCGCAAGAATAAGCCAGGTCGCATTGATTATAAGCGGAACCGTACTTGCAAGCGGAATAGGCAGAATATCCTTAAGCCGGTTTTCCAGCTTAAGAATTCCCATAAGAACCACAGCCTTAAAGGTATCAAGACCTTCCGGTTTTTCGTATTTTGTATAAAGTGCCTTTAATTTTTCTATAAATGTATCAATTTCAGGGCTTATTGAAAAATCAATTTCGCAGACCGAACGTCCAACCGTAATCAAATACGACTCCAACTTGAAAATGAGTTTTTCCAGGGTCACCGGATTTTCCAATTCCCTCTTTGTAAAAAGCTGACGATAAAAAGGAGCCTGCTTTTCAAACTGTTTTTCCAGCCAAGCCGCAGGACGTTCATCTTCGCAGACGACATCCCTCAATTTTCCGGCAAAAAGTGAATCAAGGTCAGTTATAATGCGCCCGTCAGTTCCCAAAAGCGAACAAACCTTAAAGAAAACGCCCAATTCGTCTTTTCCACCAACATCTATTACTCCTGTACCGGCCGTACCATAATGATTGTCTACGCATCCCAAAAGATTTGTAAACATCTGCTGATCAGTATATCCTTCAACAAAAATTTGATTATCGCTAAAAAAGAACTGCTTGTGATACGTGTTGAACCGCGGCAAAAAACGCCTGAATAATATTTCATCTTTTTCGCTCATGTGCTCAATGCTTGTAGGAACCCTGTTTACATGACATACAATAACACCAGCTAGATCTTCTGCAAATCTGAGATCAATAAAATAGGGAGAATGAGTAATAAGAAAAATTATACGTTCTGGGTTCTGCGCAACGGCCTTGCGGATTTCGTTCATAAAAAACGACTGAAACTGAGGATGCAAGTGAAGTTCCGGCTCATCTAGAATAAGCACGCGGTTTCCAAAACCATAAAGAGCAACTAAAAGAGTAAGTATTTCCTTTAGTCCGTGACATTCACCTTCCTTAAGATTATATTCAACGCCCCAGGCCTTGTTTACTACAATCGGAACAAACCTGCCGTCCACACCTTCTTCAAAGCAGATTGTCTTACCGAACATATTCGAAAGGACTTCCTCTATTTTTTCGCGGATCACAAAATCTTCTTTTAATTTTGCAAGGATTTCTTCCTGATTGAGGCGTTCGGAACGCAAAAAATCAACTCTATAGCCGTTTTCTTCAAATTGACGGGAAATTTCTTCTGCAAGAAGCGTCTTCCCAGAACCGTTAGGACCTACAATAAGGTTAATCTGATTCCAACAACTTTTCTTAAAGACAGCGCGTCCCCACAAAAATGGCAGCCGGACTTTTGTTTCTACAGTTATCATAAAAACCTCCGAAAAAAAGCATCTGACAGAAAGCAGAAAAATCTAAATTTAAAAAAGTAAAACAAAAAAATAACTACCAGTCGAGGAACCTATTTCAAAACCGCACTCTAGCGTGCTACACGCATTTGTGCCTTGGAACTATACACTTTGCCGCTAACGCGTCAGCACAAATGAGTGTTTTTGAAATACATTTCTCTCCTTCCCGTTATTTTTTTATTAATTTCCTAAATTTAAAATTATGACTAACTAGTCTTTTCTGCGGACTTCAAATTCAATTTTAGGCGTTTTTACAGCGGATTCCGAACGGCGCTTGTATTTTTTGTAAAGAACTTCCTGAGCCCGCAAAATCTGTTCATCATTCTTAACAGGAATTTCTGACCAGGTTCCGTTTTCAGAAAGTGCAAGCGCATTTTCGTTGTCTTTAAAATAAACATCAAGAATTTCTTTTACTTCTTCAAAAACCTTTTCATCAAGAATCGGGAACATAAGTTCTATTCGACGGTCAAGATTTCTTGGCATCCAGTCTGCACTGGAAAGATAAACCTCATCATCACCGCCATTTTGAAAATAGAATATACGCGAATGTTCCAGATAACGGTCGACAATAGAAACAACCTTTATGTTTTCACTAAGCCCTTTTACGCCCGGAACAAGCATGCAGACACCGCGTACGTTCAGCAAAACTTTTACGCCGGCCTGACTTGCCTTGTACAAAGCTTCAATAACTTCTTCGTGGGTAAGCGCATTCATCTTTGCCATTATCAATCCCGGATGTTCAGGATCGCTTCGTTCTATCTCCCTCTGAATCATAGAAAGGATTTTTGATTTAAGCGTTACCGGCGCCATGCCAAGCTGCTTCATTGTCTGAAGCGTTGAATAACCGGTTACAAGGTTAAAGAACAAAGTTGCATCGTTTACGATTTCATTGTTTGAAGTAAACAGCGAAAGGTCCGAATAGATTTTCGCCGTTCTTGGATTGTAATTTCCGGTTGCAAGATGCGCATAGCGGCGGATTGTTTCGCTTTCTCGGCGCATTACCATAATGATTTTTGCATGAACCTTAAGATTTACAAGTCCGTATATTACAGTAACTCCGGCATTTTCAAGCTGATTCGCCCATGCAATGTTTCTTTCTTCGTCAAAACGCGCCTTTAATTCAACAAGAACGACAACCTGTTTGCCGTTTCTTGCTGCTCGTTCAAGAGCCGCAACAATCGGGGAATCCTTACCTGTTCTGTACAAAGTCATTTTTATTGCAAGAACTTTAGGATCGTCAGCTGCATCGCTTATAAATTTTACAACAGGATCATAGGATTCATACGGAACGTGGAGCAATACATCATGCTGCTTTAGTGTATCCCAATAATATTCATCTCTTGGAAGATTTACGGAATAAAAATTCTGCCATTCTGGGAAGCTCATAGTGCCGTCATCAATATCTCTTAATTCCATAAGGGCACCCGGATTTAATATTCCATCAATGCGGTAAACATCGTCTTCGCAAAGTTCCATTTTTTCCATAAGGAATTTTGTAATTGTTTCACTTGTCTGATTACACGCCATCATTACAGGGAATGAACTCTGGCGCTGAACAAGAACCTCTTCCATTGCATCTACAAAATTACGACCGGAATCTTCATCGACGGCAAAATCCGCGTCTCGGGCAATTTTAAAGAGAAGTGTTTCTTCAACTGCAAAACCCGGAAAAAGATGAGTCCCGTACTGTGCAATAATTTCTTCGGTAAGTGCAAACTGCTTTCTTCCATTTTCACTAGGAAGCCAGACAATCTGCGGAATTCCAGAAGGAATCTGTACAAAAGAGATGCGCGGGAGATCATCACTACCCTTCAAGATTTCATTTGCATTTCTGATTCCCGAAATTGGCTTAAGCAAAAAAGCAACGTTTTCCGTAAGGTTTCCGATATGCGGAAAAACTTCCGTGTCCGTCCTGAGCGGGGTAAGAAGCGGAAGAACCTCATTCAAAAAGAAATTAAGTGCAAAATCGCTCTGTGCAGCAGAAAAATCTTCCGGTTTTACATAGCAGATGCCTTTTTTTGCCATTGCAGGCAGGACATCATTCTTTAAGCAGTCATGCTGAATTCGAATTATCTGGTGACTGCGTGCAGAAATCTGCTTTAAGACCATTTTTGGCTTAAGTCCAGAAACATCGGCCTTATCCGGCTCAGAAAACTGCATTCTTTTTACGGAAGCAACGCGAACCTGAAAAAATTCATCAAAATTTGAAGTGATTATGGATAGAAACTGCAAGCGTTCCAAAAGCGGCAGTTCTTTTCGCAAAGCCTGATGAAGAACTCGTCCGTTAAATTCTATCCATGAAAGTTCTCTGTTAAAAAACCTTGATTCCATTTGAACAACCCCCTTTAGAAAAACTACAAAAGAATGATTTTATAGCCAAATACTGACTCGAATAATTCCCCTTTTTCTTCCAGGGCAATGCGCTCAAGTGCCAGATTTTTAATTCCCTTTGAATTTATGACAAGATTGTCATTTTTCAGCTTTATTTCTACTTCGCCTAAAGTCTGACCGTGGCTTCTGTCCAGGGCATCCGCAATGCGCAGAATCGCAGTAAGCTTCAGAATCTGCATTCGCTCGCTTCGCGCAAGAATCTGGAACTGTTCGCTGTCCTGCGGCTGCTGTTTTCCGCGGTGGTAGCGTGCAATTGTCGCAATAATAATATTTTCCGTTCTGGTCAGACCAAAAATTTCTGAATGGCGGATTATGTATTCACTGTGCAGATGGTGGTTACTCATGTTGATGAAGTTGCCGATATCGTGAAGGATTGAAGCAACTTCCAGAAGCAGGCGCGAACGCGAATCCAGCGACATTTCCTGTTCAAGACACTGATAGATTTTAAGCGCATTCTGCCTTACGTGTTCGGCATGAGATTCGTCACCATGATATTTTTTAAGCAGGTTTGCAGAACTTGCAATAATCTGCTCGTTGAATTCATTTTTAAGTTCTTCGCTAGGAATTTTTGTCTTGCTTATGATAAGACCATCGCGAATGTTTGTTTCAGGAACAATTATTGTCTTTACATTTGTATGATGCAAGAACATCTTGTAAATCATAAGGCTTACAGGAAGCGTCTGCGCATCGTTGTAGGAAATTTTAAATCGGGCAACACATTCATCTACAGAATACTGCTGGATTTCATCAACAAAGCGGTCAAAATTCTCGCGCTCAATTGACCACAACCATGTAGAAATAGGCATACCTGCATTAATTGCTGCAAGCGTTGCATCCGCTCCGACCGCAATAAACTGACTGGTTTCTGCAATGTTCAGTTCACTTTCAAAAAGCCCCTTTGCATTGATTGTATACTCTTCTACGTAGCGCTGAATATCTTCCAGGCTGCTGGTCTGCCCCCTCATTTTTGGCGCAAGCCTTACCGTTCCAAGATGAAGGCTGTGTGCACCTGCCATTTTACCCTTTTTCATAAGCATAAGCTCTGTTGAGCCGCCGTTTACTTCAAGAATCATGGCATTTTCTGCTCTTAATGTAGGCGCTTCGTCCTGAAGACATTCTGAAACCGCAAGATACATAAGTCGGTTTTCTTCAATTCCGTCTATGACACGAACCCTGAATCCTGTCGAAGAAAAGATTTTATCCATTACAGGATCTTTATTTGTGGCCTCCCGGAATGCAGATGTGGCAATTATATTTGTCTGAGAAGGTAGTATTCCCCAGCCACCAAGCTGTTCCTTATAACGCTGGAGAATATGAAGGCACTGGGACTGTGTTTCTCGGCTTATAAAACCTTGCGTAAACACATCCCTTCCAAGAGAAATCGGCATTTCTGCACGGTCAAGAACATTTCGTTTTCTTTCAGAATCGAATTCGGCGACAAGCAGGCGGACACCTGTAGAACCAATTTCAATAACTGCTTCTGGAGTAGCCATACTCATCTCCTTAATTTTAAAATATTACAATTTATCAATAAGCATAGAACACTTTCCGCTAGGAATAGGAAGTGTCTTCTTTTTCTGATCAATGATATTGATTGTAAAGTAATAAAGTTTTTCGCTTTCCATCTGAATTTCCCATCCGCGAGGACTCTTATTGCTCAGAATAGTAATAAGGTTTCTCTTAAGGGATAGATTTTCGATTCCCATTATTTCAAGGTTAGGAATAATCCAGTCTACAGTCTTACGAGGAAGGCTTATAGAAAGACCGATTACATTCTCTATCATAAGAGCGATTGTCGAAAGGCCTGTTGAAGCAAGAAAATGAGCCCTTGGGAAACTGTCATCGCCTTCAAGGACAGCTTTCTGCGCACTCTGCGGTTTATACGCTTCAAATACATCGCCTTTTTGTTTTTCGTCTGTAGGCATAAGACCTTCAAGAACAAAATACAAGTGACGTATTGAACATTCGCGGGCAAGCTCGTAGCGCTGGTATTTTTCAAGTCCCTTGATAATCATAAAGTTGAACATAGGGAAAACGCTTCCCCTAAAACCTGCACCTTCATTGCTGAACAGAGGACTGTCTGCTGAAAGCGACGGGAAAGGGTGATCCGAACCAAATGTTTCCGGATTAGTAAGGTGTGCAATGAGCGCATCAGATTTATCAGCACTCGGAATTTCTGCCAATAGAGCCCAGAAACCAGCAACTGTTTTTTCCGGAAGTTTATTACAATCCTTGTCCAAGTCATGATAAAAACCTGTCTCATTATCCCACATCATGGAATTAATGCGTGTCTTCAGAGAGAAATAACTTCGTCTATATTGGAAACTCAGTTCCTTATCATTAAGGATATCTCCCAAGGCAGACATATGAGCACAGTTAATAGCCATGCACGCATTAAAATCAATAGGATAATAAGCCTTTTCGCGCGGCGCATTGAACATCGTACTTGCTGTTGCCGGCACGGCATAAAGACCGTTTTCCTGCTTGAATGTTGCATCAATCCATGCAATGTATTTCTGAAGAACCGGCATAATTTCCTTTATGCGTTTTTTGTTTGCAGACTTGTGATAAAGATTGAATTCTGCCCATGCAAACAAAGGAAGCCCTACACCTTCTGGATTATCAGGAGAAATCATTGGTTCATTTGTCTTCGCATCATAACGCCAACGGATTGCACCGTTTTCTTCTTGCTGTTTGTAAAAATAATCGATGTTCAAGTTTGCATCGTAATTGCGGTTCGAATACACCAGGAAAAACGAAGAGAGGATGGACTCAAACTGATCAATTACTAATTTCTCTCCGACAGGGTACATAAAATAACCATCAGACGTTTTTTCGCCAGTCTTTGGATTAATCCAATAATCCGAGAGCATTGTCCACGTCTTGTTATAAATATCTACAAAATCCTGATCATAAAAATGGATTTTTGGAAAATCATGTTTGTTCACAAAAACTCCTAAGCACCCGCCGCTACGGGCAACAATTTTTCTAAGTATATCACAAATTTTCATAAAACGGTATAATTTTCAAACTTTTTAAGTAATTTTATGCAGCAGGACAAAAATTTTACAATTTATGCTGCACAGAGGTGAGTATGTACCAGTCATTTGTTTATGTAGAAGTAAGAATTCAACTGCCGGCCGTAGAATCAGTTTTTTACACAAACGAAAAAAATCACAAAATCTGCATAAATGAGCAGGTACTTCAGCAGGTATACATTCTTGCAAAAGCACTAGAATGCAAAATTTCTACAATATCAGACGTAGAACACATCACAAACCTTGTTTCAAAGCAGGAAAGCGGAAAAGACCTTACAGGATATTCCGTAAAAATTGCCGAAGGCGGAAAGCTGAACCTTATGTTCCACAGTCACCAGAAGACAATACATATTGAAGAAGTAAGGATTGAAGAAGACCTTGGACGGCTTACCCACGCAAACGGGACAACAAGGATGGACTATTCCTGCGCAGGAAACCCGAGCATACGAATCCGCACACAGCCAAGCTTTGAGCTTGGAGAAGAAGTACACATTTTTCTAGAAGAATTGCGGCGGCTTACGCAATACCTGAACATCGCAAACGACTCGTTCAGAGACGGAACCATAAGATGCAATGCTTATGTCGCTCTTTCAAAATACCCGAATCATCCTGATTATTACGTAAAACTCCGCAATCTCAATTCTTTTAATTTTGCACGAAAAGCAGTTAATCACGAACTTACCCGTCAGGAAAACATGATTACAGCCGGCGAAAAAATTCCAAGCGAAAGCAGACTCTGGAACGAAGCAAAATCCTGTACGGAAACTTTTCAAGAACGCCAGATAAACAGAACCCGCTTTGAACATCTGAACCCGCCGCAGACAATAAATCTTGAAATCGCAGAAAAAAAATTCGCTGATACAAAATTTGAACTACCAGAAGCGCGCCGTCAGAGATTCAAAAAACAATACGGAGTAAGCCGTCTGAGAGCAGAATTTTTGTGCGACACAAAAGAACGCGCAGACTTCTTTGAAAATACTTGCGCGCTAGGAACAAATCCGCTTAATACGGCTCACTGGATAGCAAGTGAACTTACCAGACTTTTAAATAAATCCGGTCTTTCAATCAAAAAATCAAAGATAACCGAAACAAATTTTGCTTGGATCATAAAAAAACTTGATTCAAGCGACATTCACAGTGCAACCGCAAAAAAACTGCTTCGTGCGACTTTTGAAACCGGACATTCCCCTGAAAAACTGATGAAAACCCTGAACATAAGCGAAATGAGCAGCGAAAAGGAACTTCTTCCGTTTATCAAAAAAGTAATTCAGGAAAATCCGGAACAGTGCAAAATCCTTAAGAACGGAGAAATGCCACCGCTTGAATTCCTTACAGGCCTTGTAATGAAGGAAACCAGCGGAAAAGCCGTCCCTCAGATTGTAAAAAGTCTTCTTAAGGAAGAACTTAATATAAGCGTGATTTACGTAATAACTACAGGCGGAGCAATTTCTGCAATACGGCACAACGATGGCACAATTTCCAGTGGAGACGCTTCTGAACTAAAAATAATGGCCGAACGCATAGCCCCTGATATACCGATTCAATTTACGTCCGCAGGGCAATATCTTAGCGAAGAGCTGGAACCTTCCAATTGGGCTGATTTAATCTCCGAAATAGCACTGCGCATAAATGCCGGAACAGCCAGTGGAATTGTCGTTACTCATGGAACCTACACGCTTTCCTATACCGCGGCTCTTTTATACTGGCTGTTTGCAGATTCAGAAGTTCCGATTGTACTTACCGCCTCTTCAACCTTGCCTTCGGAATCTATGGAAGCCGAAACAAACTTGAGACTTGCCATAGAAACAGCCGCAGAAAAGAAGAACGGCGTATATGTTGTATTCGGAGATAAAATTCTTTCACCTCTGAACCTGCATTTCGATCGCCCAGGAAGTTTCTGCAACTGGAATCTGGAAGAACCAAAATATACTGAAAGCGGGCCGATTTCAAATGCATTTAACGGCACCGGCGAATTGGACAAAGACGTACTCAGCAGAATGCTGGTAGAAGCTTCCAACCGCATGTTCATGTGCCGACTTTATCCTGGATTCAGAAGCGATTTATATAAAGACATACTCAAATACTCACCAGTACACTCTATATTTTTGGAAATGTACGGAATTGGAGCTGGAAATATTTCAGACAGCGACTTTTCTTTAAAGAACATGCTTCTGGCAGGAAACCGCCGCGGAATCCGCTTTTACTGTACAAGCCAGCAGAAAATCAGCCTGGATTTTTCCCAATATGTAACGGCACATGGAATCTGGCGTGAAGGCGCAGTGCCTATGGGATACCTTACAACGGAATCTGTAATCGCATTGTACTATGCCTGCGCAATCACGGCGGACAACGACCAGGAATTTGATGAGCTAATGGAACAGTATGCCGCAATTTATTCTAAATAGCATGAAAATCAAGTTTTGATATTCATAAAATCTTTTACCGAAATATCAAAACTCCCCGTTCAAGCTAAAATACAGTTTACTCGGCAGCTTCTTCTTCCTCAGCGACCTCTGCTTTTTCCTGAGCGGCCAAGGTATAGATGAGCCTAATGTTTTCCCTGTCTGCCTTATGCCTTGATTTTAGAAGGAGCGATTTTGTCGCCGGCTGATAGATATAGCCGGAAGAATTGTACGTTTCAAATCGGTAATCAGAGCGGAATGCAATGTCATAAATATAAATCGAGCGGAAAGGCTCTATTCCGTTGACAATAATGTAATGCGTATAAGACAACGGGAAGTCAATTGCAAGAGAAACCGTTCCGGCATTATCGTTTGTATAAGTGATATTAGTTGCACAAGTCCAAGCCCAAATACATTCCTCACCTTCAGATGCAAGGATCTCAAAATGAGGATAATAAGAATTTCCGTGAACCGCAATCGGATAAAGCTCACCCAAAGTGCGTACATCATACGAGGAACTTTCCTTTAGATAAGAGCCAACTATAACCCGTCCGCCTGCAATATAATCACTGTTTTCAATAAGTTTACCAAAGCGAAGCAGTGCATCTCCCACCATAACGCCCTGAATGACAGAAAGGAATGTTCCCTTTTCTGCAACCGTAAGAAGACTGTCATCAAGATTACATGAAGACTGAATTTTTTCTACACACTTGATAGCTGCCGGATAAAGCAGAGAAGCCAAAGAAGAGCTCTTTTCTGCAAGATCATCATAAACGCAGAGCACGGCAGAAGCCTGCTGAACAGACATTGAATCAAGTGCGGCCGCCGCAGTCTTTGTCAGCAATTCTCTTACAGCAGCCTTATTACTGTTTATCATCATATAGTCACTTATAAAGCGTGTATTGAAGATATCCAGGGAATCTCCGGCAAGAGCACGCTGCACCAGATCATCATAAGACTTAAGCTGCAGCTGCAAAGGTTCATTAATTTTTGCAAGAGTATCAAAGAATGGTGCAGACAGGAATGTGCGTGCCGTACTCTTTTTAAAGGCTGCCGGAACAGCATCCAAAGCTTCGTTGTAACGACCTTTTTCTGCCATAGCAGCGACATAAGAAACAGCTTCCTGTTCACCGATTACAGCAGCATCAGCAGGAATCTGCACAAACGATGAAATAAGATTTTCTTTGAAATTTTCAAGAACAGCTGCATATGTAAATTCAGACGCACTGTCAAGCGAAACAATCTGATCAAATGAGAATGAGCGGCTTTTATCATAATAAGAATAAGATGCCGTCCGCTTTTTATGAGTGAATACAACACTGTTAGATTCTATGTCACCGGCAGAAAATTCCCAATCAGACTTTTTATTGGAAATCTGCAGTCGGTCATCAGATTGAGAAGTAATCGTTGCCCCAGAAACAAGTGCATAAGGCACAGAGAATGAGCTGATGTTCTTAGGCATTGAAACTTCAATCAAAAGGTATGAATGAGCTGTTTCATCACTTACAGAGAAAGAAAGGTCTATATCATTTGAAAAATGAAGCACGCATGAAAGCGGAGAAATTTTCTGCCATGAAATGAGAGCAACCTTCTGATCACGGGAATTAATCCTTGCAACTGCACTTTTTTCTTCGTTTCCTGAAAAAGTAATCCCGTTAAAAACAATATTAAAACGATTCTTAAGAGAAACACTGTTATCGTCTGCAACAGATTCCAACAACGATACATGGAGATTCCCGAATTTTTCTGAAATAATAGAATCATTCTTAAACTGAAGAATAAAAATGCCGACAATCAGAACAGCATAAATCAAGAGTAGTGTTAATGACTTTCTTAGAACTTGTGTAAACATTATAAATTATAGTTTAATTAATGATGGTTTGAATTTCAACCGCATTGAAATCCGGAGTACCCATGAAATTAAAAGTTTTAATTATTTCTTTCTTTTTTTCCATTGTAATAAACAGCGGAGCTTTTACTATCAGTGCACAGACAATAAGTTTTGCAGAAAAACTTCAGTCTCATCTTGAAAAAAATGATATAAACGGAGCAATCAAACTATACGACACAATTCCGCCGGAACTAGACAAAGATATTGACCTTAAACTGCTTCATGCATCGCTTCTTATTTCTGCAAACAGACTAAACGAAGCAAGCATAATAACAAAAAAACTTATTGATTCAGGCAACAAGACAAAAGAAGTGCTTGAACTTAATGCAGAAATAGCAACAGCCGGCAACAATAAATCTGCAATTCAGGCAGCGGTAAACGAACTTATCGCACTGGATCCATACAATCCGGTTGCAAACAACATCCTTGGAAACCAGCAGGCATTAAGAAAAAAATACAAGCTTGCCCTTGGCTATTACAAAAAATCGCTTGTCCGCGAGCCTTCAAATGAAGAAGCTCTTTTTGGTTGCGGTCAGATGAACTATTACCTCGGAAACCTTCAGGAATCAAAATCTAATTTTTATTCTCTTTTGAAGTACCGCCCGGATGAAAGCCAGGCTTACCTTTACATCGGAAAACTTGCTGCAGAAGACGAACTTTACCTTGATGCAATCAAAAATGTAAAGAAAGCGATCGAATTGAACCCGACAAACAGTGACTACTGGCTGGATCTTGGTCAGTATCAGAGACAGATCGGAAAATACGACGAAGCCGAAAAAGCGTGGTCAAAGGCAATCGAACTTGATCCGTCTTATTTTTTGGGCTATACATACAGAGCCGGTCTTTATGATGAGCAAAACCGTATAGAAGAAGCGTTGCACGATTACCACAAAATCATAGAAACAAACCCAAAATACTATTTTGCCTTTGAAGAAATCGGAATCCTAGAATTCCACCTTCAGAATTGGGCAAATGCAAGGGAATATTTTTTAAAGGCAAACGCAATCAGTGCTTCAACTGCATATCAACTGATGGTCGTTGCAACTTATCTTCTGGAAAATAATACTTTCGAAGCAAAAAAATGGGCTGAACAATTCATCAAAGATGGAAATAAAAAGGACATGAATTTTTCTAAGTCAATCGATTACTGTCTGCTCCGCCTTTATAAAGATCAGGGACCTGTAGCTTTGGAAAACACAATTGCAAAAGAGCTTACAAAGCTTACGGACAAAAATAAGCGCGGAAAGATGATGTACTATTTTGGCCTTTACTACGAAATCAGAAAACATCCAGAAGTTTCGGCCGATTACTACAATAAAATCACTGCAATGCAGAGTCCTATGTTCTTTGAATATAGGCTTGCAGAATGGGGCCTTATAGACAGATAATGTCATTGATTTTGAACCAGCGAACAGACATTTAAAATAAAAAACAAATCAGGAATAATATGTCACAGACTCAGAAATTATTGGAACTTAACGGAAGAAAGATCACTCTGATCGGAACTGCTCATGTTTCTTCAGAAAGCGTACAGGAAGTAAAAGATGCAATTCTTGCGCAAAAACCAGACTGCGTTGCCGTTGAACTTGACGAAAAACGCTGCGATTCACTAAAAAACCCAGAAAAATACCGTGAACTTGACATCATAAAAGTACTAAGAAAGAAAGAAGGGTTTCTTCTGCTTGCAAATCTTGTAATGGCTGCATTCCAGAAGCGAACAGGACAGAAATCAGGCGTTGTTCCAGGAGCAGAAATGCTTGCCGCACTAAATACCGCAGAAGAAAGCGGAATTCCTACCGTTCTGGCAGACAGGCCTGTTCAGATTACGTTGCGACGCGCATGGGCGAAAAGTTCCGCATCAGGAAAAAGCCAGATGCTGGCCGCACTTGTCGCAAGCAGCTTCAGCTCAGAAGAAATCTCTTCTGAAGAAATAGAAAATCTCAAGAAATCCTCAGAAATGGATTCTCTCATGCAGGAGCTTGCTCAGTCCATGCCGACAATCAAGCAGGTTCTGATAGATGAGCGCGATCATTTTATTGCAAGCCGTATTTGGGAAGCCTGTGGAAACAATATGATTGCCGTTTTGGGTGCAGGGCACTTAGCAGGCGTTGAGTCGTCTCTTAAAAAAATTGCTGCCGGACAACTTTCAACAAATACAGAAGAAATAAACCGCGTACCAGAGAAAAAACTTTCTTCAAAAATAATCACATGGCTTATTCCAGCACTTATAATTGCCCTTATAGCTTTTTCTTTTATAAGAGGAGGAAAAGAAATCGGAACAAAAATGGTACTAAGCTGGATTCTTTACAACAGCATATTCGCCGGTCTCGGAGCAGCCGTTGCAGCAGCTCATCCGCTCACAATTTTAGTATCAGCACTTGGGGCACCAATCACTTCTCTTTGTCCATTCATAGGAGTCGGCTTTGTTGCTGGCGCAGTGCAGACATTCCTCTGTAAACCGCAGATAAAAGATCTTGAAAGCCTTACAGATGATGCGGGCAGCATAAAAGGGTTCTACAAAAACAAGCTTCTTAAAATCCTGCTGGTATTTTTCCTGTCATCAATAGGAAGTTCTATAGGAACGTTTGCCGGCGGTGCAGATATTTTTGTAAAGCTTACCAGCATAATTTCTTCAATGTTTAAGAAATTTTAAAATCTATGCAAAAACACTGTTACTCAACAGCTATTTTATGCTTTTATTAATGTATGAAAAAAAATGGTATTCTTTTATGCATATTATTCCTTTGCAGAGTGCTATATTCAGAACCAACGCTGGAATCATATCTTCTTAATGACCTTGAACTTAGACGACTTGCTCTTGAATACCAGAAAACACAGCTTTCATCAAAGAAGACAAAAATAGATAACGGTATTTCCATAGAACTTGCAACCGGAACAGCAAGATTCCAGATTCAGGATAACGATTTCAGCGCATCCGTTTCGCCTTCGATTTCCATGAAAGTTCCTCAAGCTTCAAACCTTTCTCTTTCTCTTGGCTCAACACTAAAAATAACTGACAGCGAAAACAATTCTTCTGACACAAAAATTCAATTGGGAGCTGACATAATTTCTTCAACAGCTCTGAACCGCAAAATCAACTTAAAAAAAGCCGCCCGCACAGAGCTTGAAGCAAAGCGCAACTTTCAGAACAGAGCTGTAGAAGCAGAAAAAGAATATTACAACCAGCTCAAATCTCTTTTTGAAGCGGCAAGTAACATCGTTTCAAAACAAAAAGACCTTTATGATGACAAAATCAGTTTTGATGAAATAAAAGCAAAGGGATATTCAACGGGTTCTTCAAAATACAGGCAGGCAGAAATGAAAGTTGTTTCCGATGAACACGAAGTTAACACTCTGATTCATAATCTTGAGCATGAGTGCGCCGTTTTTGCTTCAAAATGCGGAATTCCTTATACTCCGGGAACGAATCCACAGGATTTTCTGCCAGAAGACATAGAGAAGGTTGAGCCATTAGATTTTTCTTCATTTAATAAGGAAGATTACAAAAAAATAGAAAGTTCAAAATATACGCATGAGCTTGCAGAAATGCAACGCAAGGCCGACAAAGACTTTTCCCTTACCGCATCAACCGGCTACACTCTTAAAAACTCCAATACTAGCTTTTCTTCCGGAGAGACTACAGTAACGGACAAAGGAACTACTACAATTTCAAATTCCGATAAGTCTGATACGGTGGATGCGGGTCTTTCTGCAACCTGGAGAGGACTTACAATAGGCGCTGGTATAAACTTTCCTATTTCATCAGACAGCAACCCTGTATATACGCTTTCTGCCAGCATAAAGCCAAATACTTTCAGAACGCGCAAAATCACACTTGCATCAAACAGCCTTACAGAAGAACAGGAACTGATAGACATTCAATCTGCAGAAGATTCCTACAGCACCGATCTTGTAGATAAACAGACAGAACTGGAATCTATTCTATGGACGCAGAAAACATATCAGGAAACATTCAAACTTTGGAACAAACTTGAAAGCGACGAAAAAAAATGGTTTGATGAAGGAATAGTAAAGGAAAGCGAATACCTTACGGCACATGCAAACAAAGAGCTTTATAAAATCAAGCTCTTGCTTAATCAAATTGACATGATAATCTACAATGCAACAATAAAACTTCTGTTCTGCAGGGACTACGAATTTTCAAATTAGGGATTTTAGAATATGAACAAACGAACAAAAATCAAAATCACATTGATCCTGTTTTGTGTAACTATTGTTATAATCACCGGACTTCATATAACCCGCAGGGCACTTACAAAAAATAAACTTGAAAACACATTGTATCAGGTAAAAAAAGAGACCTACGAAAATTGCATTGAAATTGCAGGAACTGTTTCTGCCGCACAGGAACAGACTCTTCAAGCTCTAGGCGACGGAACAGTTCTTGGCGTTTATGTAAAAAAAGGTGACAAAGTAAAAAAGGGAGACATTATAATACAATTGGACTCAACTGAGCAGGAATACAACCTTGCAAAACTTGATTACGAAATGGCTTCTCTTAGAATAACAGGCTCAAAAAAAGAATTACAGCTTCAGGAAAAGCAACGGCTTTCTCTTCTCAGAAAAATAGAAGACCGGAAAGTAACCGCTACATTCGACGGAATAATCGCAGCTTTGGATGTCTCTGTCGGAGATTCCCTGGAAGCAAAAGATTCCGTAGGAACTCTTGTAAATATTGACTACCTTACCGCAGAAGTAGAAATTCCGGAAACGGAGGTTTCAAAACTTCAGGTTGGCCAAAAAGTTAATTTTTCATTTCCAGCCTACACCGGCGACATACAAGGATATGTGGTAAGCTGGCCAGCAATAGGAGAAGTCACCTCCAGAGGAGCTACAATAGTAAAGGCAAAAATCCGCATAGATGAGTTTCCGGAGGCAATTCTTCCGAATTATTCTTTCACCGGAAAAATTCAGATTACGGATCCTGTAGAAAATCTTGTTGTAGAAAAATATGCTGTTGCCTATGAAAACCGAGAGGCATACGTAGAAACAGCTTCTGGCAAAAGAATTGCCGTGAAAGTTCAGCCATATGGAAGAACCAATGTAAAGATTCTAGAGGGACTGAGCGGAGGGGAAATGCTGAAAGCACAGAGTAAAGCTGAAGAATCAGGACTTAACAGAATGCGAGGCGGACCAGGTAAAAATTCACCTATTCCCATGAATGCTCCTCCTCCTGGAAAATTCTAGTAAAGCATCGATCTTAGCAAGTTTTGCCGTTTAGGGGACTTACTAATAAGCTTGCAACAAATGGTCATTGAGCCTGCTGATAAGCTCAGCCATCGCATATTAACTTATCAGCAGCCTAATACTGAATATAAGATTTAGAAACAGATTCGGGATTTTGCAACAGCAGAAAGGATCATTTATATGAACGAAACCGTTATTAAGATGAAAGACGTAACCAGACTGTACAAAATGGGCGAGGAAACCGTACATGCTCTTCGAGGAATAAATTTTACAGTCTGCAAAGGAGAATTCCTTTCCATAATGGGACCGTCCGGCAGTGGAAAATCCACTTGCATGAATATGATCGGCTGCCTTGATCGCCCTACTTCAGGAATCGTAGAAATAAGCGGAAAAAACACATCTGAAATGACAGAAAAAGAATTGACCAAACTGCGCAACGAAACCATAGGATTCGTATTCCAGCAATACCATCTGCTTCCCGGTCTCTCTGTACTTGAAAACGTAATGCTTCCGTTGCGCTACCAGGGAATACGCCGGTCCGAACGTGCCGCCATAGCAAAAGAAGCTCTTGAACAGGTAAATCTTTCTGACCGGTTGAACCACAGACCTTATGAACTTTCCGGCGGTCAAAAACAGCGTGTCGCAATAGCAAGAGCAATGGTAACGCATCCGTACATAATTTTAGCAGATGAACCAACCGGCGCACTAGACAGTAAGACCGGAAAACAAGTTATGCAGCTTTTCCGCGAAATAAACAGCAAGGGTACAACCATAATAATAGTCACCCATGATCCAGAAATCGGCGCAAGCACAGACCGCTGCATACGAATTCTTGACGGAAGCATTCAATCTGATGAAATAAAATGAATATTAAAAGGGGATGGCTTATAAAGCTCCATCTCACATACAAATAAAACAGGGGCCGAATAATGTTCGAAGATTTTATAGACGCATTACAGAATTTCCGCCGCAATAAAACCAGAACGTTTCTTTCTCTTCTCGGAGTTATCATAGGTGTCGCTTCCGTAATAGTAATAACCAGCATGGGCGAAAGTTCAACTCAGCAGATAAAAGACACTTTTGGTTCCAGCGGACTGGACGTTGTAAGTGTATCCAGCGGTTTTATGCGCAGAAAGCGCAGCGCCGCAACAATCCAGTTCAACGAATCTTTCCGGGAAGAACTCTTCGGACAAATTAGGAACATTAAGAAAATCTGGTACAAAAATACATTGAACGCAACGCTTTCTTACAATGACACAAGTTCCACTGTAAACTGCTCCGCAATCGAAACCGGTTATCTGGAAATGTACGGTCTGAGCCTTAATTACGGACGCTATTTTTCAGTAACAGATAACGAAGAAGGCTGCCAAAAAATCATTCTTGGCAGCAATATTGCAACCGCTCTTTTTCCGGCCGGCGATGGAGAAGGAAAATATATTCTTGTCACGAACAACAAGGTTTCTTTCAGTTTTCAGGTAATTGGTGTTTTAAATGAACAGACATCCGGTATGGAAGATGCAAAAAATTCCGCTTTCATTCCGCTGGGATTCTACACAAAAAAAATAAAACCCAATCCGAACGCAGACACTATAATGATCCAGACTACATCCCCGGAAAAAGCCACTTCCGTTGCGACTGCGGTAGAAGAATACTGTAACAAACTTACCGGAACAGAATATTCCGTAAATGTCCTTAGTATGCAGACTATGATAGAACAGATGAATTCCATAACCACTACTATGAGCGTTATGCTGAGTGCAATTGCCGCAATCTCACTTATAGTCGGCGGAATCGGAATAATGAACATTATGATTGTAACCGTAACCGAACGCAAGCAGGAAATAGGAATCCGAAAAGCTCTTGGTGCAAGCTCCGGAGACATAAGACGACAGTTCCTCGTCGAATCTGCAGCCATAACCCTGATCGGGGGCTCCGTCGGCTGTTTTTCAGGCATTTTGATAAGCATCGCAGTAGAATACGCTCGTTCGCTTTCATATGCAATAAGCTGGCAGTCCTGCGCAATAGCCTTTATTTTCTCTGTTTTCGTAGGAATTTTCTTCGGCATGAACCCTGCCGCCAGAGCTGCAAAGCTTGATCCAGTACTGGCACTGGCCGGAGACTAAAAAACACGAAACGTCGATTCTTAAGGAAAAACACTCCTCTTAAAAAATATTTTCAAGAAATGCATTTTTACCTATTTTTCTTCGTTATATAAGACAGCAGGAAGAATTCCAAAAAAAATTACATCCACGATTTTTTCAGTACAGTTTTGTCCAAACATTACTTTTGCAAGCTGTAATTGATTATGTCCTGCACATCAACAACTACAAAATTCATAAGGAGAAATATGAAAAACATTCTTATTTCAGGAATTTCAAGTACAATTCTTTTTGTATGCGTACTTCTGGCAAGTTCGTGTCATTCAGATGAACCGGATATTGACATAATTGATTCGGTTACACCTCTGCTTCAGAAAATCATTAAACAGCAGAATGAATTAAAGGTCTCCTCAAAATCAGAGACTGCAAAAGAACAAAAAACTGATTCCACAGAAATTCAACCGGAGCTTACCTCTGATGAACAAAATCTTACGCAGGCAACCGTTTCAAATATCACTGACGATAAAAATCCTCTTCCAAAAACTGAAACCGTCTCTGAACCCCCAGAGAAAGTCAATCTTACCCAAGAAGAAACACTCCCTCAGCAAATTCCGCTTGATACAATTCCACCAGGAAAAATAACCGATATAAAAGCCGAAAACCTTGATTCCGCAGTCTCTCTTACATGGAAAGATCCCGCCGACCCAGACCTTTTCGGCATAGAAATCACCGTCTCTGCAGCGAATGTCTCCGCAGAAGAATCCCGTACCCTGGAACCATTAAAAACAAAGACCATTATAATTGCCCCGGAAACTCAATACGCTTTCTTCAATAATTTACAGAACGACACGCAGTACACATTCTTATTCACGGCTTTAGACACTAGCGGAAACAGAAGCCCCTCCGTACAAAAAAAGATAACCCCCAAAATAATCGCACTTGCCCCTATGACAATAAAACTTTCAAGTTCAACTTCCGAAGCTGAAGCCGGAAGCGTAAAAATAGAAGCGGTAATAACCACAGTCAGCCCGCTTTACAAAGTAAAATTTGCACAGGAATCCCGCGCATCAACATATTTCAAGAGCAGGGGCGAAGAAATTAAACCATTTGAAGGCAGTTATTTTTTTTACATAAAGGAAACAGGAACATACACGGTCTATGCCCGTGATCTGGCAGGAAGACAAGAAACAGCAGAAATAACAATAAAGAAAATTCCGCTGAATCAAAAATAATGGCTCTGCCCCTTCCCGGAACTGTCTAAAAGAGTCCGTTGCATACGGACATTGAACCTGACTATATAACCTCAAAAGCTATCTAAGGTTTCAACAGAGTCAACGCATTTCTTTTGGACAGTCTGACCCCGAGAATCCGCAGTCCTAACCACAATCAACTTACTTCGCTCAAATCAAAATTCAATGCCTATAAATGCCGTAACAGATTTTTCTGGAGCCATTATAAGACTGTCCATAAGAGAAAGCCCGATTTTACTGCATGGAAGAAGTGAAAAAAAATATTTTTGAATTTCCAGAGGAACATCACCATAGCCAGGACTGAAACGCGGACGAAGCCTGCATCCTTTAGATTCATAATCGTGGCAGAGATGTTCATTAAGCTCATCAACAAAGGATTCAATGAACATTGCTCCGGTTCCCTGCATGATTGCCGCATCTGCGCTACCACATTGTTGAGCACGCCTTACCATCATATCCACAGAAGCCCCTACAGTAGCTGCAAACAAGATTATTTTTTTACAACCTTTCAAGTTTTTTGCCAGGTCACAGCTTTTAAAACTTATTCCCCCGAATCGTATTTCAGGAATTTTTTCATCATCAGGATATGCAATGGACAGATCAAACTCTTCATAAACTGCCTGTGGAACAAGAATTTTCTGCATTTTTTTACAGGACTCATCTATTATTTTAAAAACCAAACCGTCGGACTCCATTCTGCTTTCCACATTTCCTGTCGAAAAACAGCCTGAATATCTGGCAGCTTCCTTTTTGTCAATAAAAACTTGTTCCGCCTGAATCTTATAAAAAAAAGGCATATATCCTACCTCGGTTCTTAATATCTGTTTCTGCAGTCTATCTAGACATTTCCTTTTACAATTTCAACATCAAGTTTATTAAATGGAATTGAAATTCCTTTTTCATCAAATACTTTTTTGATTGCTATATAAACTTCATTCTTTACTTTTACAAGATCATTGCAATTCATCCATACAGCAAGCGAAAGATTTATTCCGCTCTCTCCAAAACCATCATACCAGGCGGAAGGTTCTGGCTCACTAAGAACCGTCGGACACAGAGTAGGAACGTTTTTTATTGCTTCAAGGGCCTTTTCCATATCAGTCGAATAATCTACCGAAACTGAAAAAGTAAATCTTCTTTGAGGAAAAAAACTGTTATTCTGAAAATTAGAATTTATGATAGTCGAATTTGGAATTCTGACCATCTGATTATCACGAGTATGAATTTTTATGCTCAAAAGTCCAATTGAATCAACTGTACCGCTTACTTCACCGGCAACAATAAAATCGCCGACCTTTACAGCTTTTTCTCCAAGAACAAAAAGACCGCTTATAAGATTACTCATCGAAGTCTGAGCTGCAAAACCAATCGCAACTCCAGCAATTCCTGCTGCACCCCATATTGCGCTAAGCTTTACCCCAAAAAGACTAAGAACGCACATAATGGCCAATATGACGAACGCATATTTCATCATCTTTTGAATCAAAAATGAATGATGCTTGGCAATTTTTTCTTCAGGAATACGGCTGATGCTCTTTTTACCAATAATGAACAAAAAAGCAAGCACTACAAAGACAATACAGATTCCTGCTCCCCTGAAAAGATTTTCTAAAGTGAACAGAGATTTGAAAAAGTCTGATAATGAACCAAACATAGTTCCAAAGGTATTCTGAGCCGCGCAACTTACGGCATCCTGCAAACCATGATTTTCTTCCATAAAAAAACTCCTGAATGAATATTATTTTCCACCCAAACAAATATCACATATAAGACATTCTTTGCACTTCGGATTTTTTGCGGTACAGACATAACGACCATGAAGGATAAGCCAATGATGCGCATGTTCCATATATTCGTCCGGAATCCGTTCAACAAGGCTCTTTTCAACTTTTTCCGGCGTATTGCCTTCCGCAAGCCCTATAAGCGGACAGATTCGAAAAAGATGAGTATCGACCGGCATTGTATGCCTTCCAAAAACAACATTCAGGACAACATTTGCTGTCTTTCGTCCGACACCTGGTAAAGTCATCAATTGTTCTCGCGTATCAGGAACTTTTCCATTAAAATTTTCAATTATTTTTTTGCTCAAGGCAAGTATATTTTTGCTTTTTGCCTGTGTAAGCCCAATCGGACGGATTATTTCTATAATTTCTTCCTGCGAAAGAAGGCACATTTTTTCCGGCGTATCCGCAAGTTTGAACAGTTGCGACGTTACTTTATTAACACTCTTGTCCGTAGTCTGCGCAGACAAAACAACCGCAATCAGCAGTGTGTACGGAGAATAATAATTCAATTCCGGCTTTGGTTCGGGATTTTGAGCTTTAAAACGCTCAAAAATCTCCCTTATTTCCTTAGCTCCGAGCAACGGCATAAGCTATCCACGGACAGCGGCCTTAAGTGCATCAACCTTGTCAGTCTGTTCCCACGGGAATTCACTGCGGCCAAAATGACCGTAACTTGCAGTAGGCTTATAAATAGGACGACGAAGATTAAGCGTTTCGCTGATTCCTGCCGGAGTACAATCAAATACAGATTTTACAGCAGCTTCTATCTTTGAAATTGAAACCTTTTCTGTACCAAAAGTCTCTACCATAATTGAAACAGGGAACGGAACTCCAATAGCATAAGCCAACTGAACTTCAGCACGGTCTGCAAGGTCAGCAGCCACGATATTTTTTGCAATATAACGCGCCATGTAAGCCGCAGAACGGTCAACCTTAGAAGGATCCTTTCCACTGAAGGCTCCGCCACCATGCCGGCCCATTCCACCGTAAGTATCAACGATTATTTTTCGACCTGTAAGACCAGCGTCTCCGTCCGGTCCCCCAATAACAAAGTTTCCTGTAGGATTGATGTGGTACTTTGTATTTTCATCAAGCAAGCCCGTCGGTTCAAGTACAGGTTTGATTATCTGCTCAATAATAGTCTTCTTTATTTCATTGTAGCTTATTTCTGGATCATGCTGATGCGAAACAACTACAGTATCAATCCTAAGAGGTTTATTTCCTTCATATTCAATTGTAACCTGACTTTTTGCATCAGGACGAAGCCAGTTAATTTTTCCAGATTTTCGCAGAGAAGAAGCCGCTAAAAGAATTTTATGTGCATAATAAACTGGTGCAGGCATAAGAGCCGGCGTTTCGTTGCAGGCAAATCCAAACATCATTCCCTGATCTCCGGCACCCTGCTGACCTTTAAACTCTGCCAGCCCTGCACCTACGACACCCTGATTTATATCTGCTGACTGAGCATGCAGCCTATTCATAAACTTAAATTTTTTACAGTCAAGCCCATAGTCAGCGCTTGTATAACCAATTTCTTTTGCAACCTGACGAGCAATTTTTTCTGCATTTTTTTTGATGAATTTTATATTCTGTTTTGCATTCTTTCTAAAACTTATTTCCCCGCCGATAAGAACAAAGTTTGTTGTAGCAAATGTTTCACAGGCAACGTGTGCATCCGGATCAAGTTCCAGACATGCATCAAGAATTGCATCACTGATCTGATCGCATAGTTTATCAGGATGGCCTTCGCCAACAGATTCAGACGTAAATAAATAATGATTTGATTTTGAAGAGAAAATTTCCATAAAAAGACTCCTATTTAGCAGATTTTCAGGCCTAAAACCCAACCGATTGCAATTTGGATAAATCAACGGTTCCAACTGACTATACCCAAACAAAATATACCAAAACTCCAAATACTGCAAGTATCTCAAGATAAAGCATTATAATGTTTTAAAGTCCGGATAAAGCTTCTGCTTATATATAAATTTACTTTCTGGTGAGTCGTAACATTCAAAACCATGTTTTTTATAGTTAAAACATCGATAAAATCTATATTTTATGCGTTTTTTAACAATTTTCTTGTATATTTTTTTCAAATTGTTGTATAATTATTAATATCCTTAAAATACAGGTATTTCAAAAAGGAGGAGTACAATGTCTCTTAAAAAGACTTTTTCAAAAGACAAATCAAAGTGTAATGTAACTTTCACTGTTTCTGCAGAAGCCGCTCAGGGGGCAAAAACAGTAAATATCGCAGGTGATTTTAACAGCTGGAGCAGCACAGACACTCCGTTAAAAAAAGGCAAAGACGGTTCTTTCTCTGTAAAACTTGAATTGGATGCAGATAAAGAATATCAGTTCCGTTATCTTTTAGATGGGTACAAATGGGAAAATGATTGGCAGGCTGACAAATATATTCCTGCACCATATTCAAATGCAGACAACTCTGTTGTTGTTACAAAAGCTACAAAGAAATAAGTTCCTGATAATTTTTCAAATATCACAAAACTGCCTGTTGTACCGTACTTTTTAACGTACGTATCAAGGCAGTTTTTTATTTTAAAAACGCTATTTATACTGAATATCGGATTTCACAAAACAATAAAAAAATGGAACGAAATGCGAATAATATCTGTCAAAATATAATACCGTGCGCCATGTTAACAGCACACGTATTTTATAGTAAAACTCGAAATATGAACAATTTATTTTAATTTTTGATTTAAAAGCTCAATTTCCGTTTTTGTAAGGGACTTTGAATCCAAAAAAACCTGCGTCATTACGGATTTTAAATCCGTGACTTCAGTCATAGGAATGCCGACCAGCCGCTCAAAAGAATACTGAAGCAGTTTGTAGTCACGGAATTCTTTTATACCCATTTCATTTGACTTCTGATAATCTGCGGCGATTTCGTCCCAACTGGTTCCGCAAAGAGCAGCGAGCACGGCACAAACAACGCCTGTACTGTCATTTCCAAGGCGACCATGAACATAATACGGACCTTCGTGGCTGTTTATATAGCGGACTATCTGTGCAATAAAGTCAGAAAACTCACGCCCAGCCGTCTGGTAATAAACCATACTGTAAGTCGGTTCCAAAAAAAGCTCGCTCTTATTACGTCGGATATCTGTTATGAACACAGGAAGCTGTTCTTTTCCGTCTACAAGGGCTTCATCTCCTGAAAGTGTAATTATCGTTTTTATTCCGGTCTTCTTAAGGTAGTCGTTTACAAGTTTGATCCTTATTTTTTCAGTATCATACCCCGGTTTTGAAATCTTATAGGGATGGTATCCACGATAAAGATTTGAAAGTCCTGGTACCTGCCTGAAGTTTGAAATTTTCGCACAATCAGCTTCATTGGAAAGATCAAAATCCTTAAGTTTTTTTACAGTTCTTGCTGTATCGGCATTTTCTACAATCCGGCTTGCATCTGCTCCAGGGTAAACAATGAGTGTTGCATTTTCAACTTTATATCCGGGAAGCCTTGCTATAGAATCAAGTTCCGTTGTTTCAACCCTGTAACGTGTTAAAGATTTTCCACAGACAGTTTCAATATATTCAACATCCTCAACTACAATAAATTTAAATTCTGGGTAACCAAAATTTCCCGGAACAGCTATATCCATTCTGGCACATTCAAGTTCAAAAAGTTTTTCTTTTACCTGACTAAGTTCCCACACAGAATCTTTCTTTTTCCAGCCATTAAAAGTTCCGCTAACAAAAACCCTCTTAGGTCTCTGAATCTGCCATTTATCTGCATCAAAAACAAACACAAGTTTTTCACCGTCTTCAATAAATTGATAGCCCAATTGTCTGTTGAATTTATCCAGTTTAAATTCCTGCTGAACCGTAACCGAATAAGTCTCTTTCTGCTTGGCTTTTGCCGCTGCACTAAACACAAGAATAAATGCAAGCAATATTAACGATATAGTCTTCTTCAATTTTTTTCTCCTATCTCTCCTACAGCCATTATACATATATCAAAAAAAATAATCAGAAAATCGTTACCTTTTTTTTCAATATTTTTTTATATGGCAGAGGTGTATTATGAATGCAAAAAGAAAAATTCAATCAATTACATGCGCCACTATGATTTTAGCAAGTGGCGGACTTTCGGCTTTTGCACAGAACTCTGCAAACAGTGATTCAAGTGATGCAATTATGACAGAAAAACGTCCTGATATGCCACCTGGAAAACCAAGAGGTAACATACAAGATGAAAAATTCCAGTTCAAACCGGATTGCATAAAAGGGACTGTCCGCATTGAAGGAGAAGGAGAGCAGAAACTTTTCCGCTTTGACTCAGAAAACAGAATTTCATACGTTATTAATTTAGTACAATTTAAAAGAAGAGCGGGTCTGCCAGAAGAAGACTTTCCGGACAAAAGGTGTAAAAATGAGAAGGATAAGATGTTAGCCAAAAAGAAACTTAACGATAAAGAGCCTTTTGGTCGCAAGGAAGCCAAAAAAGACCTTAAGTGCCCGGAGCCTGTAACAATACAGACATTAAACGAACTTAACGGAAAATTTGTAAAGCTTTCGGGATTCCTTAATGAAGAAACAAATGTATTTACAGTTCTCGGACTGGAACGCTGAAAAAACCTGTAAATTAGCATAATGTAAGCATTTTTCATTTTAAAACTGGCACTTAACATTGAGCAGAAATGCGCCATTCGATAAAATAGGTGCATGGAACAGTATAAGAAAGAATTCATTGACTTTATGGTTGAGTGCCAGGTTTTAAAATTTGGTTCATTTACATTAAAAAGCGGTAGACAAAGCCCGTTCTTTATGAATGCCGGAGCTTACGTTACAGGAAGCCAGCTTGCACGTCTGGGCGAATTTTACGCAAAGGCAATCCACGATAATTTCGGAGACGACATCGACGTATTCTTCGGACCAGCTTATAAAGGAATCCCGCTTGCAGTAGTTACGGCCGTAGCTTATTCAAAACTCTACGGAAAAGAAATCAAATACTGCTCGGACAGAAAAGAAGAAAAAGACCACGGAGCAGACAAAGGTGCCCTTCTTGGATATAAGATCAAGGACGGAGACCGCGTTGTAATCATTGAAGATGTAACCACTTCCGGTAAATCTATCGAGGAAACTTATCCAAAAATCAAAGCGCAGGAATCAACCCCAGGCGGAATCAAAATCATCGGTGAAATAGTAAGTCTTAACCGTATGGAAAAAGCCGCTGACACAGCAAAGTCTGCTTTGGATACAATCACAGAAAAATACGGATTCCCGGCAAAAGCAATCGTTTCTATGGCAGACGTTGTAGAAGCCCTTTACACAAACGGGGACAAAAAAATCATCACAGAAGAAATAAAGAAGTCAATTGATTCTTATTACAAGGAATACGGAGCAGAGGGAGTTTCTTTTTAAGAAATCTCTACTGAAAAAATATTTACGGAAGTAAAAATATGAATTTTCTAGAAGAACGAATTGTAAAAGACGGTGTTATCCGCGAAGGCAACGTACTGAAAGTAGACAGTTTTTTGAATCACCAGATTGATATTTCACTTTTGGAACAGATAGGTGCTGAATTAAAAAGAAGGTTTGCCGGAAAAAAGATTACAAAAATCCTTACCATCGAAGCAAGCGGCATCGGCATTGCATGTATCGTTGCCCGTTATTTTAACGTTCCTGTTCTCTTCGCAAAAAAAACACAGAGCATCAATATTGACGGAGATAAATACGCAGCTGATGTTGAATCTTTCACACATAACTGCTTGAACCATGTATTTGTTTCAAAAAAATACTTACAGCCAGAGGATAAGGTTCTTATCATCGACGATTTTCTTGCCAGGGGAGCGGCCCTTTTAGGTCTTACAGAAATAGTACGTCAGGCAGGTGCAGAAGTAGTCGGAATCGGTATTGCAATTGAAAAAGGTTTTCAGGAAGGCGGAAAAATTATCAGAGATAAAGGTTTCCAGCTGGAATCTATTGCCATTGTTGAGTCCATGGATCCTGCAACCGGTTCAATTAAATTCAGAAACTCTTAAATAATTAAGGAAACTTATATGAAAAATGGAAACGTAAACAACATTTACAAACTAGATGGCTTTGTACCCTTAAAAAACGCCATTCCTCTTGGATTGCAGCACATTCTTGCAATGTTTGTTGCAAACATCACTCCTATTATGATTATTGCTTCTGTTCTCAAACTGGATGATGCGCTAAGCATCCGTCTTATTCAGAACGCAATGATCGTTGCCGGAATCGGAACTTTGATTCAGCTTCATCCAATTTGGAAAATCGGTTCCGGGCTGCCGATTGTAATGGGAATCAGTTTTACATTCCTTAACACGGTTCTTTTTATCGGTTCAAATTACAACATAGAAACGGTAATTGGTTGTGTAATCGTAGGCGGTGTAATAGAAGGCATTCTCGGACTGTTTGCAAAATATTGGATAAAAATAATTTCTCCAATAGTTGCATCAACTGTAGTAGCCGCAATCGGATTTTCACTGCTTACTGTAGGCGCAAATTCATTTGCAGGCGGAGTTGGTTCCCAGGATTTTGGTTCAGTTAACAACTGGATAATCGGAGCCGTTACCCTTGCTTCATGCCTTGCATTCCAGGTTTTCCTTAAAGGATACCTCAAGGTAATTGCCGTTCTGTTCGGACTTATCTGTGGTTACATTCTTGCAATAATTCTTGGAGAAGTTGACTTCAGCATCATCGGAACAACAGGAATCGTATCCCTTCCTGCAATTCTTCCTTTTAAGCCGGAATTTAACTTTAATGCAATTCTTTCGATGATTGTAATATATCTTGTTTCTGCAACAGAGACTATAGGAGATACATCCGCCGTATGCGAAAGCGGTCTTAACAGAAGCGTAGAAACAAAGGAACTTTCTGGTTCAATTGCATCAGACGGTTTTATAAGCGCAATCGCAGGTCTTTTCGGCTGTTCTCCAATCACATCGTTCAGTCAGAATGTCGGTCTTGTTGCAATGACAAAAGTTGTAAACAGATTTACAATAGGAACAGGCGCTGTGATACTTATCATCGCAGGTATATTCCCAATCTTTGGTGAAGTCTTAAGGACTATTCCTCAGTCTGTTCTTGGCGGTTGTACGATCATCATGTTTGGTCGAATAGTTCTTGCAGGATTCCAGATGATCGGAAAATGCGGATATTCAGAAAGAAACATTTCTATCGCTGCACTTTCACTTTCCATTGGATTGGGATTTACACAGTGCTTAGGCATGTTCAAAATCTTCCCTTCTATTTTCCAGAGTATTTTTGCTGAAAACTGCGTTGCAGTTGTATTCGTACTTGCAATATTCCTTGATCTTGTTCTTCCAAAAGAAAAGAGCGAATAAAGGAACCTTTCTGCTCGAATAAAAATATCTGCTGATATCAAACGCCGCTGAGATTCACTTAGCGGCGTTTTTTATCGACTTCTGACCTTCCTGAAATTTTTATAAATTCTGATTTCACAGCGTCAAATCCAATTTTCTTATTCAAGCCGCTTTCAAGCCGGGCAATAAATTCCTCCCTGGAAATTTCATGTGCACCATAACGTTCCATGTTCTCTGTATAGACCTGACAGTCTATTAAAGTACCACCGGCTTCTGCAAATGCCTGCGCAAACAACACAAAGGCAGATTTTGAACTGTTATCTTCTATCGTAAACATTGACTCTCCAAAAAACACGCTGCCAATCAGTTCGCCGTAAAATCCACCTACAAGTTTTCCGTTATACCAGACTTCAACGCTGTGAACATAGCCAGCTCTGTGAAAATCAGAATATGCTTTTAAAATCTTTTTACCAATCCAGGTTCCATTCTGCCCTTTACGTTCCTGTTCAGCACAATTCTGCATGACAACTTCAAAACATGTATCAAATGTATAAGTATACGGATTTTTCTTAAGGAATTTTTTCAGGGATTTTGAAACGTGAACCCGATTTGGTTCAAGCACAAATCTTTTTTCGGGACAATACCAGATAACCGGCTGACCTTCATCTTCATTAAACCATGGAAAAATGCCCTGCATATACGCAGAATACAAGAGTTGAACCGACATATCTTCCGTGGCACAACATACATCCGGTGCATCATGCAAATTCCCCGGCTTAGGAAATTTTATTACAAAATCTTCGTTTATATATGATTCAATATCTGTTACATTACCAGCCCATTCACCCTGCAAATACAATTCATACGGTTTGTAATTAGACTTATAATTCATTTTGCGACAATTAGGAAGATACAAACCAAGATAATAATATTCAATTCCAAGTTCGCGGCAAAGTTCGATTTCTTTTAAAACACTGAAAACTCCAGGACTTCTTTTTAGTACAGGAGAAGAAATATCATAATAAAAATAATTTGACGACAATGAAACTGGTCGTCCGAATTCATCTTCACCATAATCCAGAATACTGACAGCTATAAGCTCACCGCTCAAATAGAATTCCATATTCCAGACGCCACTATAGCCGCTGTTAATTGAGTACAATGTTTCTTTGGTCTCTTCAAGGGATTTGCGCCGCCCGTTATGATAATAATCATATTCCCTGAATAAAAAAATCTTTCTTTCTGAAACAAAAGTTTCCGGATTCTTCTGAAGTTTAACTGTAACATCTGAATTTTTTCTGAAAACAACGCGCTGACTTTTTGACGCGGCAAACTCTTTAACATGAATACGTATCGGAGTACATTCATGGCATCCCTGACATTCATTTGTATAATAAACCCTGCCACTCCGCCGGAATCCTTTTTCCAAAAGCATATTGAACCAAATCTTTTCAGGCAGAGAAAAACCATTTTTTCCACAAAAAATCTTGTGATCAGTATAAAGAATTCTCGCTTGTTTTTCTGGAAAATACCCGCAGGTATCTTCGTTTGCGTATAACGGTATAGCTAGATTTCTTTCCATGCGGATATTGTAGCACATTTTTTTGGTTGAAGTTGCTTTTTTGTGCACTAATCTTATAATACTTAAAACTTTATAACGCGTTTTCAAAGATATTTTACCCTCTTCTTATTGACAATACCATTTCTATCGTCCTAAATTCAAAAAAGACTTTGATTCAGGCGGCTCATAATGATTAAAAAAATTGCGGCAACATTCCTGTTAATTTCTGTAAGTTTTGTTTTTTCAGGATGCACAAAAGAAAAGCAGGCAAACACAAAAATCCCGGAACGAATTGTTTCTCTTTCTCCGGCCGGAACGGAAATTATCTGTGCACTGGATGCAATGGATCAGCTTGCTGCAAGAACCGACTTCTGTGATTATCCACCAGAAGTTTCCAAGCTTCCAAGTGCCGGCGGATTCGACGGAAAAATTATCAGCCTGGAGACAGTCCTTTCTTTCAATCCCGATTTTGTCTATCTTGCAGAAGGAATGCATGATCATCTTTTACCTCTTTTAAAACAAAACGGAATTTCGTACTATATTTCAAATGCAAATTCTGTAGAATCTGTAATCGAAGAAATTCTGGAAATAGGAAAGATTACAGGACATTTCGAAAAAGCAAAAAAACTGACCGCTGGAATTGAACAGGAACTTAATGATTTAAGAAAGAAATACGAAAACACGGAACCAGTCTCTGTTTATTGGGAAGTCTGGAATCCGCCTTATATGAGCGTAGGAAAAGATTCTTTTATAAACGAACTTATTGAATATGCCGGCGGAAAGAATATTTTCAGTGAAATTGCCCAAGCATATCCGATCGTAAGTGAAGAAAAAATCTTTTCTGCAAAACCGGAAGTAATCATAATACCAGATCATGTAAGCGACGGAATAAAATCCGTAAAGAAACGTGAAGGATGGAAAGAAATTCCTGCCGTAAAAAACAACAGGATTTTTGAAATGGATTCGGACCTGGTTTCCCGGCCGAGCCCTCGCATAGCAGAAACTGCAGAAGTCATTGCAAAGGCTCTTCATGAATAAAAAGACAAAAGAGATTATTTTTACAGGAGCTGCATTTCTGCTGCTCGCATTAACTTTTTCAGCTTCCCTGCTGCTTGGCTCACAAAAACTGACCCCAACACAACTTGTCGAAGCATTTACAAACTCAAAAAGCCTTTCTCATACAATCATATTTTCTCTCAGGCTTCCCCGCACAATTCTTGCCCTTACCGCAGGAGCCTTGCTTTCTGCATCAGGTGCCGCTTTTCAGATGTACTTCAGAAATTCCCTTGCAGAACCAGGGATAATGGGCATTTCAAGCGGAGCCACTTTGGGCGCCGTAACAGCGCAAGCCGCTGGTATTTCAAGTATTCTGTTCGGCACATTAAGTCCGATAAACGTATTTGCATTTGTCGGCGCAATCCTTGCCGGAATAATAATCATAATTATTTCACAAAAACAAAACGGAACTGGCAGCGGAATTACACTTCTTTTGTGCGGAACTGCGTTAGGCACGTTCTATGCGGCCGTTACATCTATTATACTTATGACCAGAATCCGCCAGGTAAACGGACTTTACTACTGGATTTTAGGCAGCTTTAACGGCCGTGGCTGGACAGAAGTTCGTTTTGTAATTGCGCCGGCAGTCATTTCCCTTGCACTGCTGATATTCTGCTCAAACAAACTGGATCTGCTCTCTGGAGGAGAACGCACAGCCCAGTCATTGGGGCTTGAAACAAAACGTCTGCGCACAATGATTTTAATTTCCGCATCTCTTGCCGTAAGTGCCGCAGTATGTGCCGGAGGTACAATAAACTTTGTCGGTCTTATTGCGCCACACATCGTACGTCATTTTATTGGTACAAAAGGAAAATCTCTTATAAGCGTTTCCATGATTTTTGGTGCAATTTTACTTATTATCAGCGACACAATTGCCAGAACCGCGATCTCTCCGGCAGAACTCCCAACAGGAATTATAACTTCCCTCCTTGGAGCGCCATTCTTTGTCTCCCTGATTTTTTCCAGCTCTAACAAAAGATAGGAGTTTACGATGATCCTCAAATGTGAAGAATTAAATGCATTTTATAAGAACAAAAATAAAAACTCAAACGTATTAGAGAACGTAACAGTAAAAATAGAACAAGGAAAACTTGTATGCCTTGCAGGTCCAAACGGAAGCGGAAAATCAACCTTAATGACTCTGCTTGCGGGACTTGAAGGGAAAAAAAACAGCTCTTTACAGATTAAATCAGCAAAAAGTCTTCCTTTCATACAAGGTTCGTGTGAAACTGATAAAATTTTTATCAACAGATTGAACCGGCTCGAAACAGCAAAACAAATAGGATTCATGGGGCAAAGCGAACACAGCGCATGGGAAACCAGTGTTTTTGAAACAATCCTTACAGGAAGATTTGCACATTCTGGAACAGACTACACAGAAAGCGACTATGAAATCGTAAAAGAATCTGCGAAACTTTTGAACATCTCTGATCTGCTGGACCGAAGTACTTTCAGCCTTTCCGGCGGAGAATTCCAAAAAGTGCGTATTGCACGCACCGTAGCACAAAAACCAGCTTTCATGCTATTGGACGAACCATGCGCCGGACTTGACATCTCCTATGAACCAGTTCTTCTTTCACTTTTAAAAAAAATTGCAAAGCAGCAGAACCACGGAATCCTAATTTCGATCCACGATCTGAATATCGCATCAAGATTTGCGGATGAAATAATTCTTCTGCCAAAAAAATCTCCGCCAATTCAAAATACGCCTGAGCTCATCCTTACAGAAAAAAATCTTTCGGCTGTCTATAATGCAGAATTCAGGATTTTCAATCATCCTGTTTTCGGCTGTCCTCAGGTCTGTACCTTGTAACAGTGATTTTCCAAGCGTTTTATCAATATCCGTCGCTCATTGCTCGGTTATTATCTTTGATACAAAGCTCATCGTAAACAAGACTTCGCTTACGAAGTTCCTGCTTAAGTTCATCAGGATACGGCATATTTCTCCAGAAAATTCCGCGGACTTCTTTATCAAGACGTTGAACACCATTCGCTTCCTTTGTCATCCACAAAACATAATCTTCAATAAAGAATGCCTTAAGATCTCCCTTAAGTTTTTGGCGGTCAATATACTGATAATACTGCCCGGTTAGACCTTCTTCCATCCAATAATACGAAGCCTTTTCCTTTGCAACCTGCCAGCGAAGGTCTGCAACAGCTGTAAGAACCGCAATTTTCAAATCACGCGGATACATAGGAATTACAATTCGTCCTCGGCTGGTTACGCGGTTATATCGGTCAAACGGTTCCCAACAGAATCCGCGGTCACCATAAGTCGGCAAAAGGAGAACATAAGGCGGAATCCTATTCGGAATATTTTTATGAACACGGCAGAATGCACCCGGATCCAATGATTCGACCCAGCGAAGGATTTCCATAACATTTTCACGGGTTCCAGTTCCTTTTTCCATACAATGATAAAATTCCCGTGTAAACAGAGGGAACTGGTTTCCCTGACGACCAACAGTCATCTTTGCCATCTGACGGACTGTTTCATATTCTGTATTTACTGCAGTCGTATCAGCAGCCTGAGTCTGAGGTGCACCAGTAAGCTTGCTTTCTACGCTTGCATATACCCCCTTTGCTTCTTCATAATCTTTAAGACATCGGGCAAGTTCCTTTCCGTTTTTAGAAAGCCGGTGCAATCTGTCCGTAATTTCAGCAAAAAGTCTCTGCTGTGTATCTGTATAAGGCTGTGTATGAGGTTCACTTCCGATAATCGGATTATGAGTACAAAGGATTTCAATTCTATCTTTTAGCTCAACTTCCAGCATCGTCCGTTCGTTTTCTTTTATGTTAAGAATATTTTCCGCACTCTGCAGTTTACCGGAATTCTTCTGCTGAAGCTGCTGTAATCTTGTCTGTTCCATGCTTGCAGCTTCTTCCGGCGTTGCAGCTTTATGAGGAGTTCTCTTTTCGTCAGTCATAGAGTTAGAAAGACGTCCAGATGCAATTTCCATGAACCATTCATCAACATAAAAAATTGGCTCACCAAGGCGGTTTTCATAAAAAATCTTAGAAAAAAACTGCTTCTGTTCAGGCCGGAACAAAGAAGGAAGCAGAACTCCAAAACGCAAAAGCATACGCTTAGGCTTAGGAAGATTCACATCTGCCATCTTAGGAGCCATACCACGCACAAGTTCCCAATATGCAGAAATAATCTGCTGGCGGAATACAGTCCTGTCCTTAGGATCCTGACAAGTTAAATACTTAGAAAGAACCTGATGAAGACGCTGTGCCGACTGATTTTCGCCAGTAAGAGCAGTTTTATAATAAGATTTGTCATCAAATATATCGGTTGGAAATTCCGAAGTAAGCTCCGTTACCTCTGGGAATGATTTTACGCTAAGATCTACTGTATGTACTGATTTATTTACAGGAACACCATTACCCTTTTTTTCTTCTGCACCTGTCATTGAAAAAGAATTCATGCCTGAACGTGCAGAACCCGCATCCACTGTTCCGGTACGACTAGATTCATCTTTTACGTCTGCCAATAATGCATCTATCTGGGAAGCAAAATCGTCACTCATAACAACTCCATATTTAAACCATTATATCACACTTTTGAAGAATTTATAGAAACTTCTCCACAATCAAGCATTTTTTCGGAACCATCAGGAAGCCGAACAACAAGCTTTGCATCTTCTGTTATATCCACCGGAGTACAGAAATATTTCCCTTCATCCTGCCCGATTACGGGAGTCACCTCAATTTCCCTGCCGATAAGAATGGATCTCGCCTTATATTCTTTCATAGATTCATTTACTGCAGATTCACCGCCATCCAAAATTAAAAGCGTCTCATTCACAATTTCAGCCGCTAGTTCGCTCCGCTTAGTATCCACCCCAGAGCATTCACTATAAACACCACCGGCAACATCCTGTGGAAGCAATGCATTATTCATAATATTTACACCGATTCCAATAACCGCAGCTTCAATCATCCCTGATTCAAAATCTGTAACACCCTCTGTTAAAATCCCGCAGATTTTTTTTCCACCTATAAAAATATCATTAACCCACTTTATGCCGCATTCAACACCGTATACTTTTTTTATAGCGCGGGAAACCCCCACTGCAGCATTTGCGGTAAACAAACCAGGGGAAGAAATTTTTCCCGGAGAATACAATATAGAAAGATAAATTCCCGTATTTACTGGCGAATAGAATTTTCTTCCAAGCCTACCGCGACCTTCTGTCTGCTCAGCCGCAACAATCACAGAGCGATGTAATTTTTTTGCGTCTCCAGAAACAATTCTTCTTTTTCCTTCTGTATTGGTAGAATCTATCTTATCAAAAAAATCAACCTGAACCGACTTATCAGCCAGAAAAGAGCGGATAGATTCAGCATTGAATATGTTGGTTCTCAAAAGCCTGTACCCCTTGTTGGTCACGGCTTCTATTTCTGCACCACAAGCCTGAAGTGATTTCACTGCCTTCCATACAGAAGTCCGTGTAACGCCACAGGCATCCGCAAGTTCCTGACCAGAAACCCAGCCCCCGTCATTGGAAGTATCTTTCAGAACCGAAAAAACCGTATCTTTTACAGACATTATTTCTTCTTTCCCAACAAAGTGAAATTTTCAGCAGGGCTTGCAAAAGCAATTCCGCTTCCTGGTTTAGCAAGACATGGAAGTTCTTTTATTGCATCAAGAATAGGCTGAACCTTAGAATTTTCTGCAACTATAACAATCATGTCTTTTTCAGGAACAATTTCCATACCAAAGAATGTTTCGTCACCTGGGCGGGCTGTTCCGCGTGCATTCATGATAGTTCCACCGCCTGCGCCAGCCTTTCTTGCAGCTGCCATTGCGTCATCTGCAAACCCCTTGTTTACGATTATTGTTATCAACTGATGTGTAGTTTCAGTCATATTCTCATTCCTTCCGGAAACAGTTCCGGCTTTTATAAAAGAATTCACGCCTACGGTAAAAATAATTCCGAAGGGCTGTTTCTTGTCACTTGCAGCATCTTTCATGGCATTCAAAACCGGCTCAGTTTTATCAGCCGCTGTAAGAATGTAGACAAGATCTTTATCACTGTCTGCAAAACCTAAAATCTGAAGAATCGAATTTGCGGCCGTTCCCTTTCCACGGGAAACAGTTCCTCCTCCAGCTCCCGCATCAACAGCCGCATGCGTTATCAGTTCCGCGGAACCACGCGGTACGATTGCTATTATCATATTGTAAGGAGACATTATTTTTCACCCCCTGCCTGACCGATTTTTATTTTCTGAATATGCTTAAGCTTAATGTTATATACAATTCCCAAAATCTGAATCGCTATAAGCGGTGTCATTGCAACAAGGGCAATAACTCCGAAAGAATCACAAGATCCGCCAGCCGCCTGACTTGCACCAATAGTAAACGAAAGCACAAAAGTAGAAGTTATCGGACCTGACGCAACCCCCCCAGAATCAAATGCAATTCCCGTAAAAAGAGACGGACAGAAAATCATCAGTGAAAGAGCAATGACATACCCCGGAACAAGAATATTCATCAGGCTAAACCCGGCAAGCGCGCGCCACATGGTAAGACCGATTGCAATGGCCGCTCCTGCACTCAAAAAAACCATCATGAACTTACGCCTTATAGTGCCGCCAGAAAGATTTTCAACCTGCTCGGTAAGTACCCATACGGCTGGTTCAGCGCAAACAACAACAGCACCCAGCACAAGTCCTGTAAAAATCAAAAGAAAATACCAAAAACCGCCTATTTCAGAAGCCTTCGTACCCAAAATCATTCCAAGTTTTGAACCGGCTTCCATAAATCCACCTTTAACGCCAATCAAAAAAACCGTAAGTCCTATAAACGCATACACAATACCTATTATAATGCGGATAAACTTATGCGGCGGAAGCCTTAATAAAAAAATCTGAAAAACAAAAAGCATCAGAACAACAGGAACAATCGATAGAAATGATTCGTGAACCACATCCGGTATTATATCAATAAAAACCTTAAAGCCAGAACTTGCAGCATGTTCTCCGCTACCAATCGTCTCTGACACAAGACTTCCTGATTGCGCAAGAATAATACCATACACAAGCATCGCTGCAACCGGTCCCACAGAAGTAACACCTGTAAGGCCGAAACTTTCCGCATTATTGCTGTTTCTGCCACTTGCACGAACACTGGAAACACCAACGCCCAGCGCAAGTATAAATGGAACCGTCATAGGACCTGTAGTGGCACCACCAGAATCAAACGCTATGCCGCGGAATGCCTCTGGTGTAAAAAAAGTAAGCACAAAAATACCGGCGTAACATATAAGAAAGGTGAGCTTAAGATTTATGCTTACTATCGTACGAAACAAACCTGCCATTATAAAAAAACCTACGCCAAGGGCAATCATATACACAATATGAGATTTGTTTACGGCAGAAAAAACAGAATGAATCTGATCTCCAAAAACCTGAATATCAGGTTCTGCAACTGTTACAAGAAATCCTATTACAAACGAAACAACCAAAAGAAGAGGAAGACTTTTTTTACTAGTAAGCGCAGCACCACTCTGTTCGCCTAAAGGCTGAATGCCCACGTCAACCCCGAGCAAAAAGAACGTAAGTCCAAGAATCAGCAACAGCCCGCCCAATACAAAACGAACAAGGAGCCCACCTCCCAAAGGTGCCGCAGTAAGTCCCAGAACAATGACTATCGCCATTACCGGAAGAACGGAATTTATAGTCTCCTTAAATTTTGAAATTAAATTCATTCAATATCCTGAACAAACGAATAAAAAGTTTTACAAGCTACATAAAATCCTTCATCCGTCATAAATATTTTACCTCAAAAACATTTCTGCCCTTGAACTTTATTAACCAGCCCCATTCTTCAGCTGTAATTTGAATATATAGTGCAAATAAATTTATTTAAGCACTCATCTCTTTCAGCATTTCCATAAGCATACAGGAACTTTCTTCCGCAGCAGCCTTCTCATTAAACTCATACGTACATTCCTGACTATCATCTGCCATATCGCTTATACAGCGTAGAATAACAAATGGAATTCCATTCAGCCAGCAGGCATGAGCAATAGCGGCTCCCTCCATTTCAACACAAATTGGATTCATTCTTTCTTTTATCAAAGCTTTCAGGGCAGGATCACATATAAACTGATCACCAGAAGCAATGCGCCCTAGCATAATCTTATGCTTTGCCGCCAGTTCGCTTTTTTCAAAAGCAGACTTAGCAAAATCAATAAGCTTTTTGTCAGCCTCAAATACGCTGGTCTTCATCTGTGGAATCTGACCGCATTTATATCCCCAGGTAGTAACATCAACATCGTGATAAACGGCTTCAGTTGAAACAGCAAAATCAAATACACCAAGTCCTTTAGCCATGCAGCCGGCAATACCGCTGTTTATTATGCAATCAACGCCAAACTGAATAATAAGACGCTGAGCACATAATGCTGCATTTACCTTGCCGATTCCGCTTTTTACAATTACAACAGAACATCCGCACAAATTACCTTCATAAAACGCAAGAGAACCAGCTTCCGTCTTTTTATATCCGCCGTCTTTCTGTATTTTTTCAAGGAGCAGATTTACTTCAACATCCATTGCCCCGATAATTCCAATCTTTTTCATAACTATTTCTGATTATCCTTCTGTTTTTTTTCACTACCGATCAAAACTACAAAAGAGATGATAAGTATGATTCCGCAGATTACAACAGCCATGTCAGCAACATTGAATGTAGGCCAACGCTGCAAGCCAAAAATTCCGTAAAATTTCACATCAATAAAATCTACAACACCTTCTGCCCTGAAAAATCTGTCTATAATATTTCCAAATCCGCCGCCAACGATCCCGCAGATAGCCCATCTCTGCAATGAATTAAAATCCCTGTTACGGAAATAAACATTGATTACAAGAACCATTACAATTAACGGAACAATTCCAAAACATAAACGTCTTAGTACAAGCGGCAGAGAATAGCCTATACTGAATGCAACCCCTGTGTTTGCAACATGCACTATACGCAAAAAATCACCAAAATACTGACTTCCAATAGTATTTAGCGGAATATAATGCGCAATCAGACATTTCGTAATCTGATCAGCAAGCACAACAAAAACCGTAAGAATGAACGGCATCAACATTTTTTTATTCATAATTTCCTTATTCATAAACAATTCCTGTTTTTTATTATTATCCGGCACATTAAAAATCACTAAAAGCGACTTTCCAATGCTGCCTTATTGCGTTTTAAAGACCACTAGGCACATCTATAAATACCGTTTCCAGTCCTAGTTCATTTTCGACTTTTTTCTTTATAAGGTTTACCCCTATTGTCTCAGTCTGGTAATGTCCTCCAGCAATAAAATTTATACCCGATTCCTTCACAAAATGATAGATCTCATGCCCGGCCTCTCCTGTAATGTATGCATCCAAACCTTCCGAAACAGCATCTTCAACGTCTTCTGCAGCTCCACCAGAAATAACACCGACCGTACGTATCATTTTTTTTCCGAAGGGAAGAACCGCAAGCGGCTTTTGTCCATCCTCAAGCATCATGCGTGCCAGATCTTCCAAGAAAACCTCTTTTTCCAGTTCACCCTTTATTCCAAGAACCATACCACGCCATGTTCCGAACGGCTCCCGATTTTTTAATCCCAACCGATCCGCAAGTCCGTAATTATTTCCGTACGGCTCATTCGCATCCAGGGGAATATGGCACGCATACAGAGCAATATCATTCTTTATAAAGCCTGCAACCCTTTTATAATGCGAACCTGTAACTGCCTGGCAATGTCCCCAGAATAATCCATGATGAACAAACAGCACATCCGCTCCTGCACAGGCAGCCTTTTCAACAGTTTCTTCACAGGCATCTACCGCAAAGGCAATTTTTTTAATTTCCTTTCCTCTAGGATCACTGTTCTCTATCTGAATTCCGTTTATCGCCAGATCATTTGAAAAATTTTCTATTTTCAAAAAACTTCTGAAATACTTATCCAGTTCGTTCAAAGTCATATGCTTCTAACCCGCCCTTCATTTTTTTACAAACAGCATCCACAGAACCGTTTTTTCCGCAAAATCCACGGCATTCCGTCTCAGTTACCATTTCCGTTTCAGCTTCCGTTTTTTAATTTCCGTCTGCATTTCTTCCGTCATTCACTGTTTCCACAGTTTTTCCGCTTTCCGCATCTACATTTTCAGCATCAGATTCAGATTCTAGTCTCGGCTCAGATTCCGGAAATTTCTTTTCAGGAATCAACGTTTCTATTTTATCAGCTATTTCACCTACGTTCTTAAGGCCGGAATCCCGTTCTGCCCTAAACTTAAAGGCCAGCAGAGGATCTGATGCCTGAACAAAACCGTACCCCGGCAGCTTATATTCCTCAAAATCTGTAAGAATCGTATATCCGCACACAGATTCCTTGTGCTCAGAAATAAATTCCGGCAATGCAATTTCGCTCATCCAGTCTCCGATCATATAAACCGGTTCAAACAAACCGTCAGCGCGCACCGTTTCCTGCCTTACAATTTCCAGCATAACCGCACATTCTTTTTCCATATTGAACGTATAAAACTGTTTCTGCGCTTCGAAACGCTCAGGCATGAACATTTTTTCATGCAAAAGCATTGCCCGTCTGAAAAACTTAAAATCCGCAACAGAATGACACCACTTTCCATCCCGCGCATAAAAATCGCCTAAAAAAACAGAATAACCTTTTTTTGCAAGAACGAGAGCAAGCGGCATATAATCCGATATTCCGGCATTCTTATCCGGGAAAATAATCACGCTCTGCTTTTTTGCCCCGTCAGTATCTTCTGGTTCAACAATTACAATTTCTCCCTGAGCGAATTCAAACGGCAGCGAGCGCGAAAATCCGTTCGTAAAATCCCCCGAAACCCGGATTTTCCGTATTGCCGCAGAAAATTTTGCAGGATGAACATTTTCAGGTCTGAAATAAATAAGCATACCACCAACAGCAACTGTAAGAACAATCACAAGCATAGCACCAAGCTTAAACCCTGTACTATAATGATCTACAAAAAGCCCAGAATTAAAACGCAGAAACGCCCTGAAATTAATTAAAAATGCCAGAATCGAAATGGCAAGAATCGCAAAAGAATATAAATACATTCCCCACGCAACAATCTGCAAAACAGAAAGTACAATACAAATCGGCGCAAGAATAGTTAAAGTATCAATCTTTCCATATTTTAGAAAAAAAATTCGGCTGCAATTCAAAAACAGCAGAGCAAGAATGAGCCAGTCGCCCAAAATCGGATTATACATGCCTTTATTTTAATGTAAAACCGCGATAACTACAATTAAAGTTTTTTTTCAAAAATAAAAATTTCAGCGCAACCGGATCCGTAACCGGCGTTCCAGGGTTCCGCTAACGCTCATTGCTACGCTTCGCTCCGCAAGCACCTGCGGTGCCCCTTCCATGCCGGGCGCAGCCGATTCTGCAAAATGAACAGCCCCCGACCGCAATCAGCAAGATTATTGAACCTTATGACCGAATAAAAAATTCTTAAGCTCTGCCACATCGTCCACTATGAAATCGGCTCCAGCATTTTCAAATTCCTCACGATTTCCATAACCGTACAAAACCGCCGCAACTTTTAAACCATTTTCATGAGCACCATCTATATCATTTTTTCTGTCGCCAACCATAAGAATATGTCTGCGATTCTCTTCACCAAGATTCAGATTCTGCAGTGCATACGCAATAACCTGCCCTTTTTTACTACGGCTCCTATCCAGCGAACTTCCCGCAACAAAATCAAAGTATTTTGCAAGATTAAAATGATCCACTACAATTTCAGCTTGTTCGGTAGGCTTCCCGGTTGCAATCACAAGTTTCTTTCCTGCGGCCTTAAGTTCTTCCAAAAGTGGAATAATTCCGTCGTAAACACGGTTGTTATAAATTCCTATGTTAAAATAATGCTCCCTGAAAACTTCAACAGCCTCTACGCACTGCTCATGCGTAAAAGAACAGTACATCGGAAGGCTGTCCCATAAGGCCGGCCCTAAAAACGGCTTAAGTTCTTCATCTGTCTTTTTAATTCCAAAATGTGCCAGCATAATCCGCAGTGAATCATAAATACCCGGCTGCGAATCTGTAAGAGTACCGTCCAAATCAAAAAAAATATATTCTTCATTCATTTTTTACTTACCTACGCAAAACCTGCTGAAAATACTGCCAAGAACATCATCCGCTGTAACTTCGCCGGTAACTTCTCCAAGTGAATTCAAGGCATCTTCCAGATCCTGAACTACAGCATCAAGTGCATAGTCTTCTTCGGCAACTGTAATTGCATGTCTTACGCTTTCCAAAGCTTCTTCAACAGCCGCTTTCTGTCTTTCTGAACCAAGTCCAGCCTGAGTCCTCTCTGTAGAAGCCCCTGCCGTAAGAATATTCCTTACAGATTTATACAATTCAGAAAAACCTTCCCCTTTATTCGCACTAATATGTAATTCTGCCTTTATAGTAGGAATCTCAGCTTTAAATTGAACAGAAAGCGATTTTTCTGTTTCTGCCAGATCGCATTTGTTCCATACAAATACAACCGGATTTTTGCACAATCTTAAGAAAATAAGATCCTCGGTATTAATATTATAGCGACTGTCTGCAAGATAAAGTATTATATCCGCATCTTCCGAAAGCGAATGAGTAAGCTCAACGCCATGCGCTTCAATTACATCATCTGTTTCTCTAAGCCCAGCCGTATCAAAAAGTCGCACTGGAATTCCATCAAAATCAACCCAGCTTTCAATCCAGTCTCTTGTAGTTCCTTCTATATCGCTTACAATTGCACGCTCTTCTTTTAAAATCGCATTAAAAAGACTTGATTTTCCGGCATTTGTCCTTCCGCACAAAACTACGCGCGCACCATCCTGATACAGCTTTTCGCCCTTCCAAGAGGAACTAAGCTGTGACAATCTTTCAACTGCTTTCTTAAGATCTTTGCTGTCAAAAGAATCTGCAATCGTTTCTTCGTCTTCAGGATATTCAATCTCCACTTCAATAGAAGCCAGCGTATCTGTAATAAGTTTTTTTATGTCGTCTATTTCTTCGTAAAGGGCACCAGAAAGCCTTCCTGCTGCCCTTGAACGGCCTTCTATAGTACGGCTGTCAATAATTTCCTTTACAGCCTCTGCTTTTGTAAGATCAGCTTTGCCGTTTATAAATGCCCTGAAAGTAAATTCTCCTCGTTCTGCCTGCCTGAATCCGCTTCTTAAAAGAAGCCTGTGTATTGCAAGAACTACAGACGGCCCACCGTGACACGAGATTTCCACCATGTCTTCACCGGTAAAACTTTTAGGAGCTCTAAAAATACTTACCATAACCTCGTCTACAAGGTTTTCGCCATCCCGGATCCAGCCGTACACCAATGTATTTCCAGCGGCTTCTTCCAAAGCTTTTGGACGTGAAAAAACGCTGCCCAACAAACTTATACAGTTTTTTCCTGAACAGCGTACAATTCCCAATGCAGCCGGAGCAAGCGCAGTTGCAACAGCACATATCGGTTCTTCTGGGGCATATTTTGGATTCGGCATATTACTTTCCTTTCCGGCTCAGAAATCTTTTTTCACCAGAAACACAAACCATTCAAAAGAACGGCGAATGCCAAATGAACCTCAGATTCAGAACCGGTTTATTTTGTATTCACTAAATTTATCTGAAGCAAGGGATTATAAACAGTTTCCATTGCTCCTCTGTCCGGACCATATTCACCATGCTGGTAAACACGATCCATCCATGTTATTCCTTCGTCTTTATACTTGGGAGCCTGCGCCTTTCCAAAAGCCGGCTTCCTGAATGTGCCGCTAGCTTCATCGCATGTTCCTATAAAGACATCGGTTTCGCCAACATCAGGAGAAAGCATATCGTAATTTCCGGCATTATTCCAATGCATATAACCGTTATTTACAGAGTCCCTTACTCCGAAGACTTCCTTAACTACATAGTCCTTGTTGTAGTACTGACGGTCATAACTTACATTAAGATAAAATGTCTGAACCCACGGACGCACAACCACCCTGTTACGGGCGATCACAGAATTCCTGTAAGTTCCATAATAATATATCCTGTATGTCCTGTCAGCAACCGGCGGATAATTCATAAAACCATTTTCAAAATGACTCGGGTAGAACATAGGACCTATAACGTCAACATATCGTGCCATCATTTCTACATCCTGACCAGTACGAGTACCGCTTCTATACCAACCGTTTGCACCGTAAATGTCAATTCCAATAGGAGCCTTAATATTCTCGCGCGCATACCGCAGGAACGAAACCAATGCCGACTCCTTGTCCATTCCCTGACTTTTCCATCGGTAAGAAGCCTGCTTCAAATTGTATCCGTCTGTAGGGAATCTAATATAGTCAAATTGAATTTCATCAAATCCGCGGGAAATAAGTTCCTTCGCAATCGCAATATTATATTCCCAGACTTCAGGACAATAAGGATCCACCCAGCTTTCATCGTAATAAATTGTTTTTTTGCCGGTAACTTCCTGAGTCTCTTCGTCAATTATATCTTCATATTCTTTTATTCCAAGCCAAGGTGCGTTAGTATTGTAATTCCATACAGCATATTTTGAACCACCGAATTTCGCAAGATTTTTGTCTTTAAAGACAACGATTCTGGCAATCAGATATACATTATCTTTTTTGAATTCAGAGACAAAATGATCCAAATCAACCGCATACTGTGTTATTTTTCCTTTCTTTACGACAAGCGGATCTTTCGCGTCATATCTTAAAAGTCCGTAATCATCTTTCATATCAATTACAAGACTATTCAGTCCATTATCTTTTATAAGCTTTTTAAACTTATCTATTCCAGCCTGAAGCCTGCATTGATATGCAGAAACATAAATTGACTTCTGCCCCCCAGCTTTAGCACCATAATCAGAATTAACGGTTCCCGGATACAAAAGCCAAAGCTCGTTCAAACAAAGACCTTTTTTAAATCCTGTTTTTGTGTACGGAACCCATGCAGAATTCAAATTTCCCGGAACCGCAGAAAATACACGACGCCAGGAAGCAAACTGTTCCGGCTCAGATTGAACCGCAAATGTCTTCATATCAAGAGCAGAAACACTTTCATTTTTAGAAAAGACAATCTTGTCATCAACGCAATAAAGTCCGTCCATTGTTTCAACAGGTTCTACGCCTTTATAAACCTGTACGCCGCAACGGTTGGGCCAGTCAAATTTATAGACACGAGGAATAAAAGTATTGGTCAAATACATTTCAACATAGCTTGAACCGTCATCTTCCCTTACAAGAACCGGCAGAATATCTGCAATTTCATCCGGGCTTGTCATAGACGGGAGCATTTCAAATCCCTTTGAAACATCAAACCAGGACGGCTTCGCTGCATCCGGCTTTATATAGCTCAATCCAAATATAGGATGGCTCATAAAAACAACAAGTTCTGTTCCTTTTGTGCCGTCCGCAAAAACAACAGGCATAGAACCTATTGCACATGCTTTTACGCCAGGAGTTGCACCGCTCATTGAGCCTAGATTTTTCCAGCTTTTACCGCCGTCACGGCTTAAATACACTGCATCTTTTGTAGCAGTAACCAGCTGCATGGGATTAAGCGGATTTGCACATATATCCTTAAGATTTGCGGTTTCTTTTTCAAATATTGTGTTTGTGCCGTCATAACGTTTAAGCGTAAGAACCGGAAGTCCCTCATTCCTGTATTCAAAAGTTTCCAGATCAGTTGAAAACAAAATTCCTTTAGACGTCCTGAAATACCAGTTTTCTATGATTTTTCCATCTTCACCAAAAACCTCTGTACGCAATATCTGATCAACAGCCCCGTCTACCCAAAGCGGAACCGCAGAATTTCCTGTATTTACCTTAAAAAGACCTTTCGACGTTCCAACCAGAAAATTCTTTGTTTCTCCGGGACGTTCCAAAATTTCCGGTACAGGTTCTTTTTCCGGCAGGTTATATAATGGTTTTACTCTTTTCGCAAATATATCAGAAGCTAGAATCAAAAAAACAACATAAAAAACAATCTTTTTCATGCTTCGTTTATCGGCAAAAAAAAAACATAGTTTATACTCATGTGGAAAGTTTTACATAAAGATCACCAAAATTGATTTATTTTTCTGTTAAAAAAAATACCCGGAAATCACATTCATGATCTCCGGGCGTGAACTCCTAAATGTTCATATAATAATCAATATAAAAAGAAATTCCAAAGCATGTCCAATGGATCACATACTTAGATTATCTCCTTGAGGGCATTAAGCACATCTTTGTCGTACAAGTAGGATTCCTGCTCAAGTTTTTCAACGGCAGAATCTTTATCCATTCCTCCACGGAATGCACGCTTGCTGGAAAGCGCATTGTAACTGTCTGCAACACGGATAATTTTCGCAATCTTAGGAATATCATCTCCTTTTACACCCGTATATCCAGAACCATCTTCGTTTTCATGATGGAACTTAGCTGCATTATAGAACACTTCCCAATATTTTTTTGGAACAAACTGAAGATGATCTTCAGCCATATCTATATGACGCGCAATCTTTTTTCTTTCTTCTTCTGTAAGCTGCTCTGCCTGCAAGAGTTCTGGTTCAAAAGAAAGGAATCCAGCATCATAAACCATGGAAGCACAGAAATAAACCATTGCATCGTGCTGACGCACTCCAAGCTTGACTGCCAGTTTGTATACAAGTTCAGAAACGTTCTTTGAATTATTTTTTCTTCCTGTTGTCTGATCAATTTTTGTGCCAAGCTCTTCACATTTTACAGCAAGTTCTCGAAGCGATTCTTTTTCTTCCTCTGTATCTTCCGGCTCTGGCAAAGCTTCCTGACTCCAGGTTGAACTTCCTGCCAATTTAAGTCCATCAGATCCGTAAAGGCCTGCAATACCGCCGATCATAAGCTGATTTGTCTGACTCTGGTTCTGAGCCAAAAGCCTGAATGCTTCAGCATACTGAGCCTGCTGCATCTGACTCTGCTTAACGCTTATGCGCATGATAAGCAAAATTAATCCTACAATCAAAAGAATTACAACAACAATGATTACAACAACAATAAATATTAATGTAATGCTCTGCTGAGTCTTCTCGCTGGACCTTACATTTTCATCAATCATCTTTGAGATATTTTTATTGGTTTCTTCAGTCTGACGCATCATCTGCTCACCCTGATCAACCATCTTGTTTCCCAACTCCGCAATAGCGTCATTTGTAGAACTAGTAGACGACTTGATGCTGTCCAAAAAGTCCTTCTGCTGTTTTTTATTTTCGGCCTTTTCTGTTGCCGCAACGTCAGCCGCTATCTGTTTAAGAAGCTTTGAAAGTTCCGTAGTATTTACAGCCGGAAATTTTTCTTCAAGATTAGTCTTAATATCAATATACGCATTCTCATTATATTTACGCTGAATCTGCTTAAGCCGCTGTGTATAAATGCTTCTTGTAATCACAAGAACATTTGCCGGAATAATACCGCCATTCGTCACGCAGAAATTAAGAGTCGCATTGATATTCTTATATGCGCCCTCAATATTACCATCGTCAAATTCAGCATTAGCCTTTTCAAGATATTTCTGAACCAGAGCATCCTGACTAGTCTGAGCGAAAGCCGCTGCTGAAATTATCATCATTCCCAAAAGAGTACAAACAAACCTAATAATTTTTTTATTTAATAACATTTTCGACTCCAATTGCCAACACTAACCCTGCCCTATTTTCGACACCCGAACTGCGAACAAACAGAGTGTCTTTCGCACCAATATTAAATGCAACTTTAAACTTTTCCATTTCGGCTATAGGAAGCGCAAGATTCATTGCCGAATTCATTGCAAAATTCAACCCTGAATATGCAAAATGTCCGAACAGATAATCTGCACTTGCACTGAAAGCCGCCCGTCCGAGATTTATACGGCTAAGTCCGATTCCCACTGTAGGAGAAAAAACATTTCCCTGAAGCTGAGATTCGTCCCCAGAATCTATGCTCATTATACCTGCAACTCCGGCTCTGAACTGCAAGTACTTATTGAGTTTTGGCAATCCCATTTTTGGAATAAACTCAAAATCGCAGAGTATAGTACCGTCATCCCCCGTAAACGGAAGGAAAATTCCCTGCCCCGTAATATCCAGACCAAGAAGAACTTTATCCAGATTATATTCATAGTTAAAATCTACAGAAACTCCATACCGGAACGAATTATATCCATGACCTGCATCAAGAATATATGTGCCGTCAAACATACCAAACGCAATTTTCCACCATATAGCAGAAAATTTTTCTTCCTTACTCTTTACATAAACAGTCTCACCTTCCGGCGTCTGTGCCACGCTATAAGATTTTTCAAGTACAACTTTCTGCCTGTTTTTTTCTGCCTCAAAGCGGGCAAGTTCAAGCTGTTTCTGCTCAAAAAGTATGCGTTCCTGCTCCTTCTGATTTTCCAAAGCGGCAGAAATAGTAGCGTAAAGTTCAACGGCTTCCATGTTATCAAGATTGTTATCAATAACAACAAGATCCGCTTTTACAGCAAATTCATATTCCTCTTCAATTACAAGCCGACGAATTTTCTTCATGGTGTAATTTTCAATAAGGTAATAATTTCTGTCCGTATTAACCTCACCAAGAACTCCATCCAATTCAGAATCAGACCTATTTATAAACGCAATGTCAACCTTTCTGTAAACAACAGTAACATAAGCATCGATTGCAGCTGCCGGGATTGCACACAACAATCCGATAACTGCAAGCATAATAAATACAGTTCTTCTTCTTAACCTATTCATCTGCTCCGCCTTAGAATACATTAACTCTTATACCTTCTGAAATCTGAGGCACAAAACTATCTACATCAATATCAGAAACGTCCGTTGGAATAAACCAAAGGGAGAACTCCGTATAAGCGCTGAAAGAACTGAACATCTTCATCTTAGGGAACTTAACCTTAGGGAATTCTATCTGTGCAAGCAAAGCAGAAAGAATCTGAGCATCATTATCGTTGTCAGAGTTATCAAATCTGCTGAACTGTGCACCTACCGCAACAGAAGAGCTTAACCATTCCCAGTCATGACCTAAGAAGTAGCTGAACGGAATCTGCGCAATATTTGCAAGAATCTTAATACCCATTACGTTATTTCCACCGTAACGATAATCAGACTTAGAGAACATCTCTCTCTGCGCCTGTGTAAACTGTCCCCACTGGAACTGCAATTTTACTGCATCATCAAAGAACGTAAGCCCTACACCAATATCAAACAAAGTTGCACCCCAGAAATGCCAGTCAAGATACAATCCTTGAATAAACGACGGTACTTCGTAAGAAGCTTTATCTCCCTTACGCAAAGCAAGTTTTACATTCTTAAGACCTACAGTATCACTTGAAAGTCCGCTGAACGTAAGTTCCTGATTATAGCGTCCGCCCTGACTAGGTGTAATAAGTCTGATATTAGGAGCAGTATTATCAATCTGGATGATCGTTCGCTCAATTGCCGTTTCACCGTTCTTCATTGTAGCGCGAACGAGCATAAAATGATACCCTTCTGCAAGATCCTGATTTTCAATGCGGTACATCCATTTTTCGCCTCTTGATACAAGCTCAAATGTCTTACCGTTATCAAAACTTATTTCAACTTTCTGCGGCTTCTTGGCACTTATTTTAAGCTTCTTTTCCATAATTTCCGCACGCTGATCTTTTGAGACGCTCTTAACGTTCATGCGGGAAATTTCCGTTTCATCACCGTCCAAGGCATACCCTGTAGTACCGGAAACATAAGGACGATCTATGGCAAAGTCACCGTAAGTAAAGTTATCAATCTTAATCCAAGGACCTGCCGAATTGTAATCTACAGTCTGGCTTCTTGAACTGATTATTGATCCGCCTTCCACCTTTGCATCAACGCGATATGTATGCACACCGCTTTCTATCATTTCTGTCGTAACATTGAATTTAAAGTAATCACTTGGCGTAAGCGTTGTTTCTGAAACAAGCTTATTATCAATATACAATGCCAGACTTTCCACAGGCTTATCTGCAACCGCATTACCATATATATTAAATTCACCCTGTTTGTGCTCTCCATTCAAAGGATAAAGGATATTTACCACTGCAAGCGGCTTATGTTTATTAAGCTCAATGTTTCGGCTGATATGAGTTGCATTTGCCGCTTTATCGACAGCTGTAAGCTCTACGTTATACGAACCATTATCTAATGAAGAAATATCAATATCCTTTGCAATGATGCGGTCAACATCAAAGTTAATGCGCTGCATGCTCTTAGGAACAGTTTTTCCTTCAAGACTTCGAATAGAAACAAACAGTTCCGTAATATTTACGTTATCAAATGCATACCCGCTGAAGAACAACGGACCTGAAGTTGAAGAATAATCCAATGGGTAATCAAGAACCATCTCAGGACATTCGTTATCAATATTCAGCAAACTTGAATACAGAGCATCTATTCCGTATTTATCAACAACCTTAATAAACACAACGTTTGTTCCGCCAGGTATTGCGCGGGAATCAAATGTATATGACCATTTTTCCGTTCCGACAGCATTATTGTAGCTGTTACCGTTATCCAAAGAAACAAGAACTTTTTCAATTCCATTGTTATCATTGGCAATACCAGTAAGAGTTATAATTCCCTTGTTGGCAGTATCAATTCCAGGCGTTTCCATTGCGGCCTTAGGCTCTTCTGTAGATACACGGATCTTTCGTTCTGTTACCGGTCCTTTTATTCCGTTTATATCAACTGCATACATATAAATCGTATGTTCGTTATCAGTCATACTGCTGAACGGAATATCAATTGCAAAGCTTGTACACGGTTCATCAAGTTTTGTGTACTCACCTTTATCAATTCTGTAGTAAACAGTAGACTCTCCATCATCATCATAAACAACGCCGGAAATAGTAAAATCGCGTGTAATTACTTCATTTTCAAGCGGCAAATGAATATCAGTAACCGGAAGATCCGACTGGGAGTCTATCATAAAACGCCATGCTTCCATTGCAAACGTATTACCAGCCGCATCAGTAAATTCAAACGACATTGCATCATCAATAGGCCTGTCTTTTGTTCCAATGTAAGTCAAAGCATAAGTATGTTCAGTTTCAATTTCAGTACGGACTTTTCCACCAGAACCTGTCGGCGGAGCTACATAAGCCATTTTTGTAAAGTAACCGTTATCCGTAATTTTGAATGCAATAAGGTTTTCCCCGTTTACAACAGCATCATCTTCAGGGATGATAACCTTTGCTTCCGGCGGTGTAGTATCCTTAAACACAGAAGTTCTTGCATAAGAAATATTTCCCGCTACATCCGAAACCCGCACATCAATTCCGACAAGTCCATCTTCAAATGACGAAATATCCGCAGAAGCACTGAATGTCGCTCCAATTCCATTCTTGCCTGTCAAGGACATCTGAAGCGGCTTCCATGTCTGCTGTCCGTCAATAGAATATTCTCCGTTCTTTACGCCATTAGGATCTGCAGCCGTTCCTGAAATCTTAATTGTATTTCTGGCCCAGGAATCAGGTTCCGGAGAAACAATGTGAACTTCCGGCGCACCAGAGTCAACGATAAAACGAAGTCCCGCAGAAACATACGACGTTTTATTCGAATCCTTTACACGAACCACGACGTTCTGATATATTCCATCTTTTTTTACTTTTACGCTTGCAACCTTATCAGTGTATGAAAATTCAAGACCGTCAACCGGATTAACCAATTCTGCAGTCCATGCAAGTCCATTTACATTAGGATAGAAATCTATTGAATCCCCTACGCTCATTACGTAGCTTGCACTATCCTTGTCATACAATGATTCAGAGCGTTCTGCAACATAAACACCAAGCGCGTCTTTTACAATTTTCTCAGAAGGAGAACGCACCGTTCCGATCACAGCATAAAATTCTTTTGAAACGGAACCTGATTTTGCAACCAATTTTATATTGTTCATACGGACCGGCAGATTAGAAAGAGGAACCGAAACCTTATATCTCGTTCCTTCTGCCTTTGTTACAACTGCCGCTCCAGTCTGTTTTTCCTGACCGCCCGGAACAGCAGCTCCTGTAATTTCATAATTCACAGAAATATTCGGCAAAACAGAATCCATATAAACCGTAAGATTCTTTGATTGTCCGCGGTTCAACTCAATTGTTTTACCATTTGCAAAAGGTTCATCTCCGATAAGTGCAAAATAAGCAGAAATTTCCTTTGATTTTGAAACATTTGTTTTTGAAGTATATGTTTTTTCTCCGGCCGTAATGCTTGCTGTAAGCTGAGTGTTACCTTCAGCCATTGAGTTCCGCTTAAAATATCCGAAAGTTCGGCTTAAAGTTCCCTGATAGGCCGCAACATAATATACCTCTTCCGCATCAATCCATGTAATTACAGGAGCTTTTGGCGTAACGGAAGAACCTTTTGGAAGGTAAGGGATATTCCTGAAAGCAATAGCTTCAGAAGAACGGAGTCCTCCGCTGTTCTGTGCGGTAACTTCAATTACATAGATACCGTAACCAAATTCTTCAGTAAACGAAAAATTACGAGAAGGTTCAAGCTGTTTTTCCTTTGCCTCCGCAACAGGAATCGGCACTACATCTGTAAGAACACCGCCTACAATATTAGCCCTTACACCATAGATTTTATAAGACAGATATTCCAATACACCAGATGTTGAAACCGTTCCTGAAATTTCAGCCTTTCCGTCTGCAATGTTAATTGCATTACGTCCGTCAGTATCCTTGATTTTTACTACAGGTGCAGAATAACCGTTTGTGATCATTAACTTTTCAGACTCACATACTATACCTCTATCCGTAGTAACACGGACAATGAACGGTTCTGAAACACCTTCCTGTTCTGTAGGAACAAGAAGTACCGCGTTTCCATCCAGCTGTGCATTTACAAATTTTGATTTAGGAACGATTTCAGCAGTTTTAGCTTTTCCACCGACAAGATAACAGCTTGCAGGGAAATCCTTGTTTCCGATTATCATGCCTTTATCAAGAACACCCTTAGGAAATTCAATTTTTGTATTCTTTGCCGTAATTTCAGAAAGATTCGTTACATTTATCAAGCTCTTGTAATTTCTTGAACGTCCAGCAGTATCAGTTGCAGTAGCAAAAATAGTTACAATTCCCTGGGGGAATTCATTCATAGAAAGCGACACAGTCTGTGTCAACGCTCCGTTCGGCGTAAAATTCTTTTCTAAAAATCCGTCTTTACCCCAGCGGGCTTCAAAATGAACAGATGCCAGCCCAAGCGTACTATTTGCAGTAACCTGAAAATTAGCATCTACCTCCTGATTTACAGACATTCCATTTACAACAGACTGGTTTCCGATTTTAGCATCAGTAAATTCCGGGATTTTTCCGCGTGCATTAAATGAAACAGAAAAAGGATTTCCTTCTACCCCGTGCCCATCCTTTGCAACAACAGTCACTGTATGACGGCCAGCAGAAAGATCAGATCCCTTTGCAAGCTCACCGCAGAATACCCCCGTCGTTTTCTCTTCTATCCACGAACCGGAATCCAGCTTATATTTTACAGACGCAATTCCATCTTCATCATGCGCAATACCACGCACAAAAACGGAATCCGTAATTTCAACAAATGTCTCTGCATTCGGATATGCAATCTCAACCTTAGGCTTATCCAATTCTTCATCTATATTGATATTTCTTGAAACCGTCGTTACGTTTCCTGCAGTATCAACTGCCGTGACAGAAAATTTACGGCTTTTTTCTGGAATACCAGAAAGATCTAATATTTTTCCCCAATACGGATTTCCCGGAACAAGCTCAAAAGTTCCTTTCTGTGATCCGAATTCCCATGAAAGAGCCTTGATTCCAATACCATCCTTCGCGTAACCGGTAACAGCGATTTTTCCGTAAGAAACATCGTTTGCACCAGGACTTACAACCTTTATTTCAGGAGCAGTATTGTCTATAAAGTAAAGGAATGAATAAATTCCTTCCGATCCCTGATAATCAACAGCCTTAAACCAAATTACAGCTGCACCATCCGGAAATTTCCTTGTATCAACAGAGATTTTAAATTCCCTTTCCTGTTTTTCTTTCTTTTTCTTAAAAATATCAAAAAACTTTACTTCTTTGAAAGTCTTGCCATTATCAGTTGAATAATAAAAACTCTTAATACCGTTTCCATCAGTGATTTTTCCATGCAGTTTTACGACTTTTGAAACAAGGGTACCCATTCCAAGATTTTTTACATTCGTAACAGGAAGACGTCTGTCCAAATGCCAGGAAGTTTCAACAGGCTCACCTTTTACTCCGTTTATATCATAACCAACAACTTTAATTGTATGGAGACCTTCTGAAAGCTTGTTTGTATCAAGATAATATGACCAAAACTCCTTTCCGTTAACACGAACAGGATTTGCATTATCACCGTCAAGAATCAATTCAACATGATCAACCGCATCGTCATCAATACAAGTTCCTACAATATTGAGGTTTCCTGCAATACGCATATTTTTCGTAGGGTTTGTTATTCCACATACAGGAAGATCGGATTTTGGGTCAATGTAAAGGTTAAACGGCCCTTCAACAGTCGTATTTCCGCCAAGGTCAGAAGCAGTAACAAGAATATTGAATTTACCTTTGTTTTTTCCAGATATATCAAATGTTTCCTGCCAGCTCTGCATGTTCTGAACTTCTTTTTCTTCTACATCGCGTGACCATGCTGTACTTATTGAGCAAAAAAAGAGTGCAAGAATAAATAAACTTTTCACAAGATTCTTTCTATTCATAATCATCCCCACTTTTTTCATATCCTTAATTCTAGCAGACAATTCTAAAATTGACAAAATTTCTCTTATGATTAACGGCATAATCAGAAAAAATCTTTAAATTCTTAATAATGAGAGTTACAATTTTACACGGAGAAAAAGCGGAAAGACTAAATAGCCAAATGATAAATTACAAGAAACCAACATGAATGAATCCGCTTTATGTAAAATAATGAATTTTAATGAACAGATAGAACAACTGCAGAAAATTTATGATAACTCAAAGAACATCGTTTTTTTTGGCGGGGCAGGAGTTTCAACGGAAAGCGGAATCCCCGATTTCAGAAGTCAGGACGGGCTTTATGCACAGCAATGGAAATACCCGCCGGAAACAATTATAAGCCGCTCGTTTTTTGACCATGACCCGGTCGAATTCTACCGCTTTTACCGCCAGAAACTCATCATAAAGGACGCAGAACCAAATGCCGCTCACCTCGCTCTTGCAAAAATGGAACAGAAAGGCAAGCTGAGTGCAATCGTAACACAAAACATAGACGGACTGCATCAGAAAGCCGGCAGTAAAAACATTTTTGAACTTCACGGCAGCACCCTGCGGAACTACTGTATGAACTGCAAAAAACCGTACGACGTTCAGTTCATTGCAGACAGCGAAAATTCACCAGACAAGCTTCCTCACTGTACCGAATGCGGCGGATTGGTAAAACCTGATGTAGTTCTGTACGAAGAAGGTCTTGACGACAATATAATGAACGGTGCAATACAGGCTATAAGCAGAGCAGACACGCTTATAATCGGAGGAACTTCGCTGGTAGTCTATCCGGCAGCCGGTCTTATAAGATTTTTTAGAGGTGATAATCTTGTCCTTATAAATAAATCCGAAACACCGACTGACCAATACGCCCAGCTTGTAATACATGACAGCATTGGCAAGGTACTTTCCAACTTAGATATATAATGCAAAAAGATGATTTATATGGTGCATAATTTAATGCATTTGTCCTGCAAAAATGTATCTTTCTTCTTGAATTTATGTTTTCTTAGCGATAGATTAAAAGCAAGGAAGGAGTAATTAAAAATGGAAAAACTGATCTGCCTGATGGAAGATCTTGCTATGCTTAATTCGCAGATCCAAAAATATCAGGACTATGCAAAAAAACATCGCTACGTAAACCACGCATTCAAACAAAGAATCGCTCAAATGGAACACCGCAAAAAAGCCCTTGAACATGATATGGACATTCTGTACGTCTCCATATAAGCTTTTCTTTATATTTTTAGCCTCAGGATCTATTCCCTTGCAATCACGTTGTAAAGTCTGTCTAGATCCTGACGGCTGTAATAATCAATCTGAATAGACCCCTTATCTATTGAACCTTTCAGGACGACTTTTGTCCCAAAGATTTCCATAAATTTCTGTTCAATTTCTGCAATATCGGGATCTTTCTTTTCTACTTTTTTCTTTTTTGATTTTTCACCAGCAGCACGTCCGCCATTATTGTATTCATTTGCAAGTGCTTCTGCCTGACGAACATTCAGCCCGTTACCAACGATTTTTCCAAACATAATGCGCTGGTCGCTGGGATTCGTAACAGAAAGCAATGCTCTTGCATGTCCGGCAGAAATCTGACCGTCAATAAGCGACTTCTGCATATCTTCCGGCAACTTAAGAAGCCTGAGTGAGTTTGTAACAGTAGTGCGGTTCTTTCCAACACGCTGAGCAACCTCTTCGTGCTTAAGATCACCCATCTGCATAAGATTGTAATATGCAAGCGCTTCGTCAATAGGATTAAGATCTGCGCGCTGAATGTTTTCTATAAGAGCAACTTCAAGTTTTTTGATTTCATCGTACTTTCTGATCTGAACAGGAACCTTTGTAAGTCCTGCCATCTTCGCTGCACGAGTACGGCGTTCTCCGGCAATAATATAGAAATTATTCCCTTCTTCTGCCTTTTCTATAATGATAGGCTGAACGATCCCATGCTCTTTTATGGAATCACAGAGCTCTTCCAAAGCCTTGGAATCAAATTCATGGCGCGGCTGTTTTGGATTCGGGATAAGAAGAGACGGATCAAGCCAAAGACCGCCGTTTTCATCAACTTCAATTCCTTCGGGAATATTTGCAGGTTTTTCAATGGAAACTGCTGACTGCTGTTCAACAATTTCAGTCTTTCCCTGCGTAGACTCCTTTATTTCCGCTCTGGCGGCACTTGCACCGCCCATAAGAGCATCAAGTCCAAGACCTAAACCCAATCCACCTTTTTTAGCCACGGTTAATTATCTCCTCTGCCAGCTTTGCATAGCTTTTTGCACCGGCACAATTAGGATCATAATTACAAATTGGAAGACCACGCGAAGGAGCTTCTGAAAGCCTTACGTTTCTAGGAATAATCGTATTGTAAACGACATCCTTAAAATAAGTCTTAACCTGCATAACAACGTCCTGCGCAAGGCGGGTGCGGGAGTCATACATAGTAAAGAAGATTCCGCCGATTACAAGATTAGGATTTATGCTTTCCTGAACTTTATTTACGGATTTCAAGAGAAGGGTAATACCTTCAAGGGCAAAATATTCGCACTGCATAGGAACAAGAACAGAATCAGCAGCCGCAAGCCCGTTCAAAGTAAGGAGCCCCAAAGAAGGAGGACAATCTATAAGAATATAATCGTAAACAGATTTCAAAGGATCCAGAACCTTTTTAAGGAAAAATTCGCGGTTTTCCTGTTCAACAAGCTCAATTGCCGCACCCGAAAGATCAATTGAAGCACTGATAGCATCCAACCCAGCAACAGGCGTATGCTTAATAGCCTGATCGGCAGTAACCTGGCCTGCAATAAGTTCGTAAATAGTCGGCTTATCTTTAGAAACACCTACACCGCTGGACATATTTCCCTGAGAGTCAAAGTCTACCAGAAGAACCTTTTTACCGGCCAATGCAATATAAGCACCGATATTAATACAAGATGTAGTTTTTCCAACACCACCCTTCTGATTTACAAAAACAATACATTTTCCCATAACTTTAAATATACCAACTTTTTAAAGAAAGGTATAGGGCACAAGCCTTTTGACTTATTACAAAAATTCAACCGTATATAATTATCTGTATATAAAAAAACAACTTGTATTCATTCAAAAAATGAAGTATAAAAACCCAAATGATTATTTCGTGCACTTTCAGCAAACCCGTAAAAAATATAGAAGAAATTCTCGGCCGCCCGTATTTGCGCATAAAAATAAAGGCTGCAAATACATCCGGGACAACATCGTATTTTGTTGAATCCTTTACAGAAAAACAGGCCTTTCATGAGCAGAAAGACGAAAATCAGCTTAACGAGTTTATAGCAAAACATGCAGGCACGACATTCAAAAACTGCGTAATCCGCACAGAATCAGAAGAAACAACTTATCTGGGCAATAAAAAAGGAAAGGTCACTAAGCTTTCTAAAAAATTAAACGCAAAGCCAGAAAATATTTCAAAATCAAGTGCGCTCAGAATAATTGAAAAAAACAACGCACGTAAAAAAAATTACTTAATTGAAGAAGGAAGCCCCGTACCTTTCCTTGTCCTGCTGGGCGTAATGTCACCGGAAGGCCGTGTAATAAGTTCAAAATATGACAAATTCCGCCAGATAAACCGTTTTCTTGAATTCATAGACGATATTCTGCCCTCTATTGTTCCGGCAGTTTCTGAACCTGCCAACGACAGCACAGAACCTTTAAGAATCGCCGATTTTGGCTGCGGAAAGTCTTATCTTACTTTTGCCGCTCATTACTTCCTTACAGAAATCAAAAAACTGAACGTAGAAATCATCGGGCTGGATCTGAAAAAAGAAGTAATTGATTACTGCAACGACATTACAAAAAAACTGCAACTTAAAGGACTTTTTTTTGCAACAGGAAACATTGCCGATTATTCCTACACGCATAAGCCGGACATGGTCATAACACTGCACGCATGTGACACTGCAACTGATTTTGCACTGGATTATGCCGTAAAAAATGACTGCAAGGCTATTCTCAGCGTTCCATGCTGCCAGCACGAAATAAACGCCCAATTGAATAAAAACAATGTTCCCGACAGCTTTAAGCCACTTTTAAAATACGGAATCATAAAAGAACGCTTTGCCTCTCTTGTAACGGACAGCCTGAGAGCGGCCTACCTTGAAGAATCAGGATATTCAGTTCAAATGCTGGAATTCATCGACATGGAACATACGCCTAAAAATATCCTTATACGAGCTGTAAAAACAAAGAATGAAAAAAAGACACTTCCAGAAGCCCAGGCTCTTACAGACGCATTAAAAATTTCTCCAAAACTAAAAACTCTGCTACAATAGATATATGACAAATCCTATTTCAGATATTGAAGCAATGAAAGAAGCAGTTTCCGAAGCCTATGAAGGCATAAAACACGGAGACGGCGGACCGTTCGGAACCGTAATCGTTAAAGACGGCAAAATAGTCGGCAGAGGTCACAACCGCGTTATAAAAAATCAAGATCCTACATGTCACGGCGAAATTGAAGCGATTCATGACGCATGCAAAAATTTAGGAACTTTTGATCTGAGCGGCTGTAAACTGTACACAACCAGCGAGCCATGCCCTATGTGCTTGGGAGCAATTCTCTGGGCAAACATCGACACTGTATTCCAGGGATGTAACATCTCTGACGCTGAAAAAATCGGTTTCCGCGACAGCAAATTCTATGATTTTCTGAGAGGAAAACCCGGACTTCTTACGACTACAGAAGTTGGCAGAAACGAATGTCTTGAGCTTTTTGAAGACTACAAAAATTCTTCCAACAAAAAAAATTATTAGTCGAGTACGAAATTTTCCAAAAAATCTCCAATACCGTCGTTGTTGTTATCATAACGGGTAACGAAAGAGCATATATCCTTTATGTAATCCAATCCGTTTGACATGGCAACACCGTATTCGCAATGACGCAGCATGGATTCATCATTCATGCTGTCACCAAATGCCATTGTCTGTTCCTTTGGAATTCCAAGTTCTTCTGCAAGCCAGAGAATCGAAGGGCCTTTTCCAACACCGTGACTCATAACTTCAAGGAAATATGGCTTGGAAATAAATATATCCGCCTTTCCGGCAAGTTTATTGCTCAAAAATTCCTTGAGTTCCGCTACTTTTGCAGGATCGGATGGAACCAGCATCTTAGGAAAAGAACTTTCCAGGAACAATTCGAAATCATCAACTACCTTAAAATTCAGATTGCAGAGCTTTGCATCCATGCGTGCCCATTCAGAATCCTCCCAGGAAAAAATCGTTGATTGATCATATACGATAGAAGGCATTCCGCGGCTGCGGGCTTCATTATATACATATTTTAAGATTGAAGTATCTACAGAATTTGTATAGATCGGAATACGCCTGTGAAGATCAAATACGCTTGCCCCGTTAAAAGCAATCAGATAACGACCTTCCTGCCTTCCGGCAATATTAAGAACGCGTACATACGGCAAAATCCCGTTTTCTGCCCTTCCCGAACATAGCACAATTGTAATTCCCTGCTCAGCAGCTTTTTGTATTAGTCTGAGAGTTTTCGGACTGATGATCCGTTCATCTGTCAAAAGCGTATCGTCAAGATCAAAAGCAATAAGTTTTACATTCAGTTTTTTTTCAGGCAATTTCATACGGGAAGTATAACAGAACGAAAGCTGATTTCCAATCCTATACAAAATGAAAATTACAATGTCACCGTCAGACAAAAAGCTCTGTCTTTTTAAGCCATTCTGCAACGGCAGTCGCTTCCTTGTCCAACGCACGGTCATCCTCTACAAACGCGCTTATCTTGCGGACTTCGGCATGAACCTGTTTTGTAAAAGGAGCGAAATCTTCGATTCCTGCAAGATCAACTGCCTGCATTGCAGCAAGAATATGAGTTGCAAACTGAAGGAATACAAGGTCTATCTGCTCCGTTAATTTACGGGCAGAAATCGTTCCCATCGAAACCTTATCCTGATTCAGAGCTTCTGTTGGAGCAGATGTCAAAGAAACAGGGAAGCAGTAAGTAGCAACTTCTCCGCGAATTGCGCTTATTGTAATCTGTGCTGCTTTAAATCCAAGACGCAGACCTGCCCTCGGATGATCAGCCGGTGTGTACGGAATAAGATTTTCTGTAAGCCCGTTAAACTTTCCGTCTATGATGATTTCTGCCTGCTTGTCAGAAAGATCTGCAATGTTTGCAAGAGCTGTGCGAAGGTAATCACAAGCCGCACAGATGTGTCCGCCATAAAAATTACCTGTGTTGTAAACCTGTCCAACGTCTATATCAACAAGCGGATTGTCGTTTGCACTATTCAATTCTTCCGTAATCCAGTCACGTGCAATGCGCAGTGTATCACGATAAACGCCGTTAATCTGCGGCGCACAGCGGATTGAATACCTGTCCTGAATCTTATTGGTCTGGGCAACGAAGCCCTTTCCGTCCATTTTTTCAATCTGATTCTTTAAGAATTCATCGTATTTCCAGACACGCTTTGAATTTATAATGATATTATGAACATATACGGCGCTTTCCATCTGTCCACGATGATTCTTAAGCTGACTGACTTTTGTAATAAAAGGAGTATCTTTTCCGCGGGTAATTTCAGAAGTAACAGCTGTCAAAAAATCAGAGATATTTGCAAGACGTTCGGCTTTTTTCCATGCGAGAGAAGCAACCGCTGTCATAACGCTGGTTCCGTTCATAATTGCAAGCCCTTCTTTTGCTTCAATTAGAAGCGGTTCAATTCCTTCCGCTTTGAATGCTTCCATCGTTGGGCAAATCTTTCCCTTATAATAAACTTCGCGCTGCCCCATTATTACAGCCGCAAGATAGCTCAATGGCGTAAGATCACCGCTTGCACCTACTGATCCAAGCTGAGGTATTACAGGAATAATATCCCTGTTCAAAAGCGTAAGCATCATCTTTGCAAGTTCCGGACGGATTGCACTGTGAGCGCCTTTTATATTTCCGTTCAAACGAGCAAGAACAACTGCACGTCCTGTTTCATGATCAAATTTCGGACCAAGCCCTATTCCGTGATAAGTCGCTATAGTGCGCTGAAGTTCCCCCGCTTTGTCAACGCTAATCTGATTATGACAGCTATCTCCAAAATCAGTAGTAACCCCATAAGTTGGAACTCCAGTATTTATATAATCGATTAAAAATTTCCGGGATTTTTCCATCCGCTCCCAAAAAGCCCTGTCGGCAGGCAGCTGAACTTCTTCGTTTTTATATGCAACATCACAAACATCTTCGATAGTTAATTCGTTCCCATTAATTGTCTTCATAAAGCTTATAGTATCCTTTTTTTTTGTAAACGTAAACGCGTTAAGCGGGTTTTAGGGCTGCAAGCCCTAGGAGAAGGAGTAGGAGGCAACAAAGTGCCGACGAGAGGAAGGCTTTCCTCTCCTAAAATTCAATGAACACGAACAATAACAACATTCTTTCTGTGACTGCGTTTATAAGTAAGATTCATTGTATTCGCTTTAAAAATAAGATCGCGAAAAGAATCTTCGCTTTCTGCCGACTCGTTTTCCGGCACAAGCAATGGATTATATTTTGAACCGCTTGCAACAAGGGCCAGGCTTACTTTTCCAAAAATCTTTTTTACGTAAGCCGTAACAATCTGATCCGCATGTTCCTGCAGCCGCACTACAATTTCTTCAAGCAGAAGAAGCGAAGCCGTCATTTCCTTGCCGTCCATGTGCATTTCAGCAAGAATTCCTTTGATTTTATCACTCTGTTCGCCAATTGATTCCCGCGTAACCGTAAAAATAAGACCTTCCTTATACGGTTTAATCTTAAAAAAATAAACACACTGCAAAAAAAGCAAAGCGACGATGACGACAATAATAGCAATCAATGTAAAAAGCAGCTTTAATTCTTGAAAATCCATAGAACCATTTTAACATGAAAAAACAGAGATGTCATTCAGAAGTTCCTCTCTCTTTTCCCCATTTCCCCCCCCCAAAAAAAAAAAGACCGTCCAAACTTAGTTGAACGGTCTTTCTATTTATTCTTTCAAGTTTTATAAATCTTTCCCAAAATCTGGCTCCCAGTCGCTTTGAGAGTTTCGAAACCGCGCTATATAGCGCTACATACTGTTTGTTGCAAAGTAACTATTTAACTTGTCGCTTCGCGACAGCACCAAACAGAATGTTTTCGCTCCTCTCAAAACTCCTTCGCGCCAATTTTACAAATAGCTAAAACTCGAAGTTAAGTCAAAATCCTAGTAATTACTGATCATCCATTTTTTGAAAATCAGCGAAGTATTAATTCCGGCAAACGCGAAATTGTTAGGCGGTGCCTCTACTGGTCATCGCCTCCTCCATTTATCGATGAACCTAAAATATTGCTGGCGCAATATTTTTTAACGGTTCTACGATTTAAGAATAACATATTCCGCATACATCTTGCGGCCTTCGCCACAATTTTACTGATTGTGCCCGCTCGATAAATCTCGCGATTCATTTAACGGTAAATGCTAACCGATAGTCACGACGGACTATCGGTCTTAACGCATTTTCTATTGTCGAAATTTCTTAAAGATGAGCGAAGTATTAATTCCAGCGAAGGCAAAGTTGTTTGGCGATGCCTCTACCGGTCATCGCCCCCTCCATTTATCGATGAACCTAAAATATTGCTGGCGCAATATTTTTTAACGGTTCTTCGATTTAAGAATAACATATTCCGCATCCATCTTGGATTGTGTCAAATTTAGTTCGCAATTTCGTTTCTGAAAAAAGCCTCAAATCCATCATGCTGCGTTAAACAGAATCTCCTTTTGAACTTTTATTGAACTGGCATTTATGTAGCAACGCT
>JAFOSK010000056.1 GCA_017392945.1 Treponema sp. | reverse complement strand
TCAGCCATTTCTGTTTATCTCCTGTTTTTTCTGAATGAATTATCTGAGTTGCGGCTGCCTGCCCCAGGTTCTGTAAGGAAATTATTATCTTGTGCGAAAAGCAACAAGTTGCTTATTCGCACGAACGAATCAGGGGCGGGATCAAATTTGTGATAGTCAGCCATTTCTGTTTATCTCCTAAAAACAAAAAGAGAGGGGGAAAGCCTTCCCCTCGGCTCAGCCCTTGCGGTCTTCGCCTACCCCTTCTCCTAAGGGATACTCCCTTAAAATCCCAAGTTATTGGGCTGCAACTGCTTGAACGGCTCCAAAGACTCCAAGGCTTAAAAGAAGCATTATAATGCCGGCGAGCAGAACTCCGCATACTACGGCAATTACAGTTTCCTTAAAATCCATGTCTAAAAGGCTTGCTGCAAGGGTTCCTGTCCATGCTCCAGTTCCTGGAAGAGGAATTCCAACAAACAGAAAAAGGGCAACAAAAAGTCCGTGACCAGCCTTTTCCTGAAGTTTCTGACCGCCTTTTTTTCCTTTCGTAAGGAAGAAAGTGCACATTCTTCCGATGATTTTTTTGTCCTGTCCCCATTCTAGAAATTTTCTGGCAAAAAGATATATAAACGGAACAGGAACCATGTTGCCTAAAATGCAGATAGCATAGGTAATTATCACTGAAGAAACGCTGTCGGTAGACATAAGTCCCCATGCTGTGGCAAAAGGAATGGCTCCCCTGAGTTCAATCAGAGGAATCATAGAAACTAAGAAAATCAGGAAATACTTCTGTAACATAATGCGATAATTATAAAGTTAAACTTCAGGTTTAATCAATCGGAAAGCCTGAGGGAGCAGAAAATTCAGCATGGATAAATATGTTTATAGATCTGCGGTGAAAAATGCCTGTACTATTACCAAAATGCGTCCAATCTGACATGTCATTATCTGTACGAAATGACATTCTGTCGTTGAAATCATTTTTTTACGATATGTATACAAGAAATGAGAAAAAAGTTTTCTTACATTCTGCTATTACCCTTGTAAGATGCTGAATGTATGGTTTAATGCATGGCAGAACGTAGCGTGCCGGTGCGCGGTTATGAGAGTTTTTGACCAGAAAATCACTTATAATTTGATTTTGTGCCATTGCACCTACAGTTTAAAGTCCCATATTTCCTGCTGGAGCTTGATGATTGATTTTGTGTTCTGGGTTGAAGAATTCTTAAAATTATCCAAACTCTTTATAACGCGCTGAAGGTTGTTCATGATTTCTGCAATGTGCTGGCGGGAAGTGTGGGTTGTAGAACTTAATAGGCTCATTTCCTTAGAGATTTGTGCCCCGCCGTTGAGCATCTCTGCGGCGCTGCTTCGTACTGTTGAGGTTGTATTTGTTATTGATCGTATACCTGCAAGAACCTGGGCATTTCCTGCTGACTGTTCAGTCATTGCATCAGAAATTATTTTTTCCTGGTCCTTTACTTTTTGAGAGAGATTGTATATTACGTTGAACTGTTCCTGAATCTGCTTTGTGTTTTCTGTAATCGAGGCAACTGATTCTGCAAATTTTTTAAGGCTGTGCTGGATGTTCTTTGACTGTTCGCCGGACTGAACAGCAAGCTTTCGGATTTCGTCTGCAACTACACTGAATCCCTGACCGGCTTCTCCGGCGTGTGCGGATTCAATTGCTGCATTCATGGCAAGAAGATTTGTTTCTGCGGCTATTGCCTGAATTGTCTCACTGGCAGCAAGAAGATTTGAGGATTGTCCAAGAACATCGTCGGCAAGTGTTACAGCCTGAACTACTATATTCTTTCCTTCTTCAGAGGCGTCTGCAAGTTCGTTTACGGAATCCGAGTTTTTTTCAAGGATTGCAGTTACATTGTTTACGTTTGCAACCATCTGTTCAACGGCGGAAGAAGACTGCGATACTCCGGCGGCCTGTTTTTCAATGGCGGAGTTAAGGTCTTTTATCCTTATTAGCATTTGGCTTGTCGTAGAATTTGCATCTTCAACGCTTTTGGACTGGTTTGCCATGTCCTGACGTATACTGGAAACATAATTTTCAATGTCTTGAAAGCGGATTACAGAATCTTCGATATTTGTATTAAGCGATTCAGAAGAATCTTTTGATGTTTCTGACGAATGGCGGAAACTTTTAAGAAGTTCTTTCGTTACGTTAAAGAATTTATTTGTTCCGTTTATAAGTTCACCAAGTTCATTCCGGTTTGTAACTTTCAATGTTTTTGATCGGTAGTCTTTCTTTTCAAGATTGTCAAGGAACAGGTTAAGCATTTTTATTACGGAAGAAATTTCTTTCACATTGTTGAATGTATTTATTGTAATTGAAATTATGGAAAGAACAAAAATAGGTGCTATGGAAATAAGGATGTCTTTTGCGCTTCCAGAAGAACATATTCCCGGAGTAGAAAGAAGGCTGCATATAGCGAGAGTCGTTCCAATGATTGCTATTGCATTCATGATTACAAGCCTAGATGTAATGGAAAGAGTATTGTCTTTTCTTGAGTAGTGAAGCCATATAAGTTCTTTTTCAAAAATTGAAAGATACAGGCTGTATGCTATTGCAGAAATCTGAAGGAAAATTCCAAAATAAAGCATTTCAAAATGAAGAAGTATTTTTTCTCCTTCAAACATTTCAAAGTCCAGTTCGGATTTTTTGCCCCAAAATGCCATTGCCGCCGGAATAAGGACTGAGAGAATGCCCGGAATTAGTACAGAAAAATTTCTTAATTGCTTTACAAGTTTATTGCACCTTTCCAGATCCTGATTTGTGCCGTTGAACGTAAGAAGTTTTCTTTTGCAGATGAACCATACTCCGATCGGAGCCATAATTGATATTGAGAAAAGAATTATAACAGGGATGTTCAGTGCTACGGTCTTTAATTCTTCTAGAGTAAGAGATTTTGAAAGAATATTTGTAAGGCAGAATAAAATAAAAGTCCACAGAAAGACAATCGTGAATGTCCTGATAGCTTTGTTTGTAAGTGTTACCGGATAAGTGATTTTTTGTGGCATATAAAAACTCCAATTGCTGAGACTAAAAATATTTTACAACGAGTTAAACTGTTTGTAAAAGAGAAAGTTACTTAATTTCCCAATACATGGAAAGACTCTGTCAGAAAGTAGTGTTGATGCGGTCATTGAGTGATTTCTGAGCGTGTCGAAGGACTTGTTGAGATTATCATTCATACACTGGATATTCTGCGGTATCCTTCGTACTCTTAAGAGTCGACAAGCTTGGTTGTTGAGCCAGTCGAAACACAACTACCACATTTTGCGTATCACTCTTTTCTCCGTACATAGGCAATAAAAAAAGTGTCCAAAATAAAATGTTTCTGTTATATTTAAGTATATGAAAAAAATTTTATTTGTCTGCCATGGAAATATATGCCGTTCGCCAATGGCAGAATTTATGTTCAAGAAAATTGTGAGAGATGCCGGTCGCGAGAATGAATTTTTAATTGATTCAGCTGCAACAAGTACAGAAGAAATAGGGAATGACATGTATCCTGGTGCGAAAAAAAAACTTACGCAGATGAAGGTTCCGTTTGCTCCTCGCCATGCCAGACGCATTACTCCTGATGACTATGACCGTTATGACCTGCTTATAGGTATGGACATGGAAAACATGTACTATATGGAAAGGGAATGGAATAAAGATCCAGATGACAAGGTAAAGTTGCTATTGACTTATGCCGGTCGCGACAGGGATATTGCCGATCCCTGGTATACTGGAAATTTTGACGAGACGTATAATGATCTTGTGACGGGACTTACGTCCTTGCTGAAAAAATTATAGAGGTTCCGTGAAAACTTGCTGGAAAAACTTTTATATAGTTCTGCTCTTACTCATTTCGCTTGGGAATTTTTTTCTCATACTTTTTTTTGTAGGCAGAATTTATAAATATTCGAATGAATCTGAAAAGTCTTCGGAAATATGTTCTTCCCATCTGCTTGTAGGTGCAGAATATGGAAATCCGTATGTTGTGCAGGAATTTTACAGGGGCATAAAAAAAGTCTGCGAAGAAAACAATGCCGTTGCCGAACTTCTTGTGCCTGAAATAGAAACGGAAAAAGAATCCCTTTCAGAATGGTGTGAATATGCAGAATTCGTATGTGCAGATGCAATTCTGCTCTTCTCGGAAGATGATTCATTCAAGGTCCGTCCGCTGAGCGATGTTCATGGAAAATTTATTCCTGTTATTGTTGCAGGCATTGCGGATCCGTCCGGAGCACAGATATCCACTGTTATGACGGATGTTTTTGCTCAGGCGCAAGCGGCTGCAGAAGAAATTATATCGAATGGCTGGAAAAATCCGCTTGCGATTTTCCGTAGCAATTTTCGTTCGAAAATTCCTTTTCAGATTATACAGGAGATTGAAAAAAATCTGTCTGTCCTTTCTGACCGGACTGTTTCTGTTGGAACATACAGGCTTTTTTCTGATGATATAATATATGATGAAGTCAGACAGATCCTCCCCGGATTTGTGCGTGATAAAAAAGTTGATGTGATTCTTGCATATTCTGCAAGCGATATAAATATTATAGCTCAATCTATAGTTGAACTTAATCTTGCAGACAGAGTTTCGGTAATTGGCTTTGATCAAAATGAAAAAACTGAGAATTTTATAGATAATGGAATTGTCCGCTGTGTTGCCGGCGCAGATCCTTTTTTAATGGGGAAAAATTCAGCAGATGAATTCTTTGAATGGAAGAAAACTGGCCTGGCAAAACAAAAATGCTTTGTTAATGCAAAGATAAGCGGAGGAAATAGGGGATGAAAAAAGGAATACGCCGCCGCCTTATATTCTTGTTCATTACAACTGCAGCCGTAGAATGTGTCCTTATGCTGTTCGTTTCTGGTGCAATCTGGATGTCGACTAATTTTATATCAAGTTCCTATAACTCGAACCTTGGACTTCAGAAATATGGTGATGCATCGCAGAATGTTTTTAAAAGTCTTTGTGCGTATATTAATCTAAAAACTTACGACAATATAAACAGCTATCTTCGAGACAAAGCTGAAATGGAACGTCTGACACTTGAACTTGAACGTAAACCGTCTGCTTCAGAAATAAAATTATGTGAATACTCCGTGTATAAATTTTCTGAATCGTTTTTAAACTATGCTGACAATGCAGTTTTTTTAAGGCGGCAGGGAAATTTTTCTGGGGCAATGGAAAATTTCCGTAAAGCAAAAACTGCTTTTTTTTATCTTTCAGAATCAAGAGAAAGACTTAATAATCTTTTTCTAGAAAATAATATCAGCCGTTATGGGAATATAAAGAATGCAGTTGGAAGGTTGTTATTTGTCTCAGAACTTTTGATTATCTTTTCTTCTGTTATGATTGCGGGTGTTCTTTCTATTTTTGTATCATCAATAACGCGGCCTCTTACAGAAATTTCTGAAACAGCAAATAAAATTGCCGAACGTGATTTTGATATTCCTCTTTTCTGTTATAACAGACCTGATGAAATCGGAAATATATGCCGTGCGTTCAACAGAATGATTCTTTCTATAAGGGAATATATTGACACTATATGGGAAACTGCGATAACCGAAAATGAATTGCGTGAGAAGGAAATGAAGATGAGGGAGCTTTATCAGGAGGCAAAGCTTACTGCATTGCAGGCTCAGATAAATCCTCATTTTTTGTTCAATACACTGAATACTGGTGCTCAGCTTGCAATGATGGAAGGAAGTGATCATACTTGTGACTTTTTGGAAAAAGTTGCGGATTTTTACAGGTATAATCTTCAGTTTTCAGGAAAAGAGTCTGTCCTTGAGGATGAAATAAAGCTTTTGGAAAGCTATGTTTATATAATGAAAGTCCGTTTTGGTGATCATTTTAATTTTTACAGCCTGATAAATACACAGAGATTAGATCTACATCTGCCTGGTATGATATTGCAGCCGCTTGTTGAAAATTGTATAAAACATGGTCTTTGTGGAATGTCTAAGGGTGGAAAAATTTTTTTTAAAGTATATGAAGAAGGTGATTTTACAATAATTTCTGTAAGTGATAATGGCCCTGGATTTCCAGAAGAAAAAAGGTCTGAGATTTTAGAAGGAAATTCTAAAAAAATACCGGAAAGTGTGGTAAAATCTAATGATGATTCAGGAACAGGTGTAGGGCTTGTTAATGTAATTTCCCGTCTTAGAGCGTTTTACAAATATGATGATGTATTTGACATCGGGACATCTTCGGAAGGCGGAGCAGAATTTGTAATCAGGATAAAAAATGTATAGCATTTTATTGACCGATGACGAGCAGATTGTAACCGATTCTCTTGCTTTTATTCTAGAAAAGAATTTTCCGGAGCAGTTTACTATTTATAAGGCTAGTTCTGGTTCAGAGGCAATTCTGGTCTGCAGGCAGAATAAAATTGATATTATTTTTATGGATATCAATATGCCGGGACTGAACGGTCTTGAGACTATCAGTGAAATAAAGCAGTTCAATCCTTCTGCAGTAGTTATTATTTTAAGTGCTTTCGATAAATTCAATTATGCGCAGGAAGCTATGGCTTTAGGGGCTTTCAGATATCTTACTAAACCTGTAAACCGTAATCTTGTTACACAGACTGTTCGAAATGCAATGGGAATAATTGATTCCGTACAGGGAAAACTTTCAAATGACATTGAAATTAAGGAAAAACTGAGTTTTGTTTCAAATATTGTCGAAAGCGATTTTATTTATTCATCTATCTATTCCAATCAAGATAACAAGGATCTTGCCCGTTATCTTGATTATTTTAAAATCACTGAATCAAGTTATTTTTATCTTTGCATAGAATTTCCGGGACTTTCCGGCAGTAACCGCTACGATGCCTATGTGACTGTACGGGATATTCTTACTGCATCAAATCCTTGTATAGTAGGTTCCCTTATGTCTGAAAGGGTGATTGCTTTTGTTCCGTTTGATGCAATAGGGGATGAGAATGCGGCTTACATTTGGCAACAAGATTTTGTTCGTTCTGTATTTACTCATCTGTCTATGAAAATTGGACTGAAGGTGCGCATAGGAGCTGGAAATATTTCTTCAGATTTGAAAGATACTGTTTCTTCTTACAATACGGCGTTGAACGCAATTAACAGTATAACAGAAGATGGCGGAACTGCATTTTCCCATAAGCAGGAAGACACACGAAAAGTTTCTGAAGAGGATTTAAGCCGCTACGAACAGCAGCTTTTAAGTCGTATTTCAGCAGGTGATATTTCTGGAACAAAAAGCCAGGCGGGAATTTTGCTTGGTTCGATTTTTTCGCAAGGATATGATGCAAATGTTATCCGCAGCATGATTTTTAAGACACTTGTAATGGCGCGTTCGTTTGTAAATGAGTACCGCAAGGGATATGGAAACGATCCTTCATTCAGCAATACTTTTGCCGTTTTAGAAAATTGCAATTCGAGAGAAGATTTTGAATCATATTTTATACGCCAGGTGGAAAATTGCGTAGTAATTATTGCCGGATATATAAACGGCCGTGAAAATCCTGTAATTACAAAAGCAAAGGCATTCATAGAAAAACATATTGCAGATGAAATTTCTTTGGATCAGACTGCTGATGAGGTCGGAGTAAATCCATTTTATCTTAGCAAACTGTTCAAAGAAGAAACGGGAAGCAATTTTATTGATTATGTAAATGATGCACGGTTGGAAAAGGCAAAAAATATTATAAGAAACCGTGATCTTAGTATAAAAGAGGTGAGTTTTGATTGCGGTTATTCGGATCAGAATTATTTCTCAAAGATTTTCAGACGAAAATTCGGCATAACACCAACGGAGTACAGAAATTCATTATGAGAAAAACAGTTCTATTTGCTTTTTCAGTTTTTTTTGTCTTTTTGCATTTATTGGTCTCATGTTCAAAGAAGGATCTGCCTGCAAATCTTTCCAGTTCAGACAGGCAGATAAAAATAGGATTTTCTATAGACACACTTATTGTCGAGCGTTGGAAACAGGATTGCGAAATCTTTAATTCTACGGCAAAAAAAAACGGAGCTATTGTAAGTATTATGGATGCTGCAAACAGCGTTCAGACTCAAATTTCTCAAATTGATTCGCTGATTGGACAGAAAGTTGATGTTATTGTAATTGTTCCTAAAGAAGCGTCTTCAATGTCGGCAGTCGTTCTTAAGGCAAAGGCAAAAAAAATACCTGTCATTGCGTATGACAGGCTTATTCTGAATGTGCCTATTGATCTTTATGTTTCGGTCGACTGTGAAAAAGTTGGAATCCTTATGGCAAAGAGGGTTGCATCGGAACTGAAAAAAGGCAGCTGTTGGAGTATTCTTGGTTCAAAAGAGGACTACAACATGACAATGATTGAAACGGGGATTTATAAAGGTCTAAGCGGAACGAAGATTCCAGAAGTATATAAATATTTTACGCCGGACTGGAATTATGACTTGTCATACAGAAAAATGTCATCTCTTTTTGCTCAAGGACTTGTACCGGACGGAATCATCTGCGGTAACGATGCGATTGCAGAAACTGTACTCAGAGCAATATCAGAGCAAAGGCTTGGTAAAACAATTCCGGTTGTGGGACAGGACGCAGATGTTCTTGCCTGCCGACGCATTGTTTCGGGTCTGCAGGATTCAACAGTTTACAAACCAATAGGACAGCTTGCTTCTATCGCGGCCGAATATGCCTGCTGTCTGGCAAGGGGCTGCGAGGCGGAAGATATAGCAGAAGTTTCTAGCTTTATTGATAATGGAGCCCGTAAGGTTCCTTCTGTTCTTCTGGAACCGGTCTTGGTTACAAAAGAAAACATAAATCAGGTGATTATTGATTCTGGCTTTCATACCTTTGAAGAAATATATAGGTAATTTTTTGAGGTTAAAAAATTACTAAATTTTACCTTGCTGAATGTAAAGGAAACTTAAAAATATCCACAAAATACAAAAAATGTCTAGAATTTAGACCGTTTGCAATCTTTTTAAGGGCGTATACTTATTCTTGTAAAACAGATTTTCCGCCTTAGCGCGGATTAATAAGGAGTCCGTATGAAAAGAATGTTGAAGGGGATTATTGGCGCCGCTATGGTTGCAGCTTTTGCTGCAGGATTTACAGCTTGTTCTGGATCTAAAGGTGTTGAGGTAGGTATTGTACTTCCAACAAAAGATGAACCTCGCTGGATTCAGGATGAAACTTCTTTCAAGAAATTACTTGAAGGAAAGGCATCTGTTGAACTTTTGTTCAGTCAGGGTGATCCTAACAAAGAAAAGCAGAATGTTGAAGCACTTTTGAACAAAGGAATAAAAGTTCTTTTGATTTGTCCTCATGATGGTGCTGCCGCTGCCGCTGCTGTTGAACAGGCTAAAAAAGACGGTGTGACAGTAATCAGTTACGACCGCCTTGTAACAGATACTAATGCCGTTGATTATTACGTAACATTTGACAGCTTTGAAGTTGGTGTTGCTCAGGGGCAGTATCTTATTGATAATGCAGAAAAAGGTAAGAAAGGTCAGTCATTGTATCTTTATGCCGGTGCGGCTTCTGACAACAATGCATTCATCTTCTTTGAAGGTGCATGGTCTGTTCTTCAGCCAAAAATTGCAGATGGTACATTTGCAATTCGTAACTCTGATAAGGCAAACGCCCTTAAGAATAAGAAATATCTTACACGTTCAGAAATTGCAGATATCATCAACCAGATAACAACAGACTGGAACTTTGATACAGCTAAGAAAAAGGCTGCTGATAACCTTACTGTAGCAACTGATGCTGAAAAAGGAAAATGCTTTGTTCTTGCTCCAAATGATGGTACAGCACGTGCTATTGCAGATGAATTTGCAAAAGATCCTGCAGTTACTTCTTATGTAATCACAGGTCAGGATGCTGAACTTGCTTCTGCTCAGTATATTATTGACGGAAAACAGTCAATGACAGTATGGAAGAATACAGCAATTCTTGCCCGTGATGCTATCACAATGGCTCTTGATATTCTTGACGGAAAAGTTCCTGAAACAACTTCTACTTACGACAACAACGTTAAGAAAGTTCCAGCTAAACAGACAGCAATTACTGTAATTGACAAAGGCAATGTAAAACTCCTTGCTGAAGCTGATTACAACGGTGCAGCAACTGCCTTGAAGTTCTAAATTAAAGTTTACCGCAGACAGATTCTGCGGTAATGCTTAAAAGTTCCGGGATTTCCTGTAATTTTTAATGGACTTTCCGGGTAAAAGAATCTGCTGAGCATAATCGTGTGCAGGACATACATAAATATCCGGGTACGTTTAAAACGGTCAGGCTCAGTGGATTTTTTTTTGCAATTTCAGTTTAAGGGGGAAACGAATGGCAAAGACAATTCTAGAAATGGCTAATATATCAAAGGAATTCCCCGGAGTAAAAGCTCTTGATGATGTAACATTCAAGGTTGAAGAAGGTCAGATTCTGTTTCTTGTAGGAGAAAACGGAGCCGGAAAATCAACTTTGATGAAGGTTCTTTCAGGCGTATGGCCATACGGAACCTATACAGGACAGGTGATCATTGACGGTGAAGTCCAGCAGTATAAAAACATAAAGGACAGCGAAAATGCCGGCCTTGCAATCATCTATCAGGAACTGGCACTTATTCCGGAATTATCCGTATATGAAAACATATTTCTGGGACACGAAATTAAAAATTCAAACGGAACAATCAACTGGAATGAAACAATCATTCAGGCAAAAAAATTACTGGACAGGGTTGGACTTGAAGTCGACCCAAGTACAAAGGTAAAGGATCTTGGTACAGGAAAGCAACAGCTTATCGAAATTGCCAAGGCGCTCAGCAAGAATGTGCGCATCCTTATCCTTGATGAACCTACATCTTCCCTTAACGAAGATGACAGCGAAAACTTATTGAATCTTATTCTTGAGCTTAAGAAGCAGGGTGTAACCTGCATCATGATTTCGCATAAGCTTAAGGAAGTACTGGCAATTGCAGACAAAGTAACCGTTCTTCGCGACGGGAAAACAGTTGCATCGCTTGACCGCAATGAGCTTAGTGAAGAAGTAATCATCAAGCACATGGTCGGAAGGGAAATTAAGAATATCTATCCAAAAAGAGAGCATGTTGCAATTGGTGACGTAACATTTGAAGTAAAGGACTGGAAGGTCTATGACTACAATGTTTCCCGCCAGCTGCTTAACGGAATAAACCTTACGCTCCGAAAGGGAGAAATTCTTGGTCTTGCAGGCCTTATGGGTGCAGGACGTACAGAATTTGCCCTCAGCGTATTTGGTAATCCAAGAAAATATAAAGTAGAAGGAGTTGCACTTAAAGACGGCCACGTAATCAATTATGCAAAGCCGAAAGATGCAATTTCTGACGGATTTGCTTATGTTTCAGAAGATAGAAAAGGTGACGGACTGATTCTTGATCAGGACATTAAGCAGAATATTACGCTTTCTTCACTTAAGTCGCTTATAAAGAACTTTGTAATAGATAAGAACAAAGAAATCATTGAAAGCGAACAGTACAGGAAGAACCTTCATATTAAAACTCCGTCAATTGACGTAAAAGTAAGTTCACTTTCCGGCGGTAACCAGCAGAAGGTTTCGCTTGCCAAGTGGATGATGACACGCCCGGACATCCTTATCCTTGATGAACCGACACGAGGAATTGACGTAGGGGCAAAATATGAAATCTATACACTTATGAACCAGCTGGTAGAGCAGGGTATGAGTATCATCATGATTTCATCGGAGCTTCCAGAGGTTTTGGGAATGAGTGACCGAATCTGTGTAGTTTCAGGCGGTGTAATTGCCGGCGAAATGAGTGCAGAAGAAGCAACTCAGGAAAAAATTATGAAGCTTTGTACAGAAAATTAATTTTCAGGAGATTATTATGAATGACATTATTAAGATATTGAAAACAAATATCCGTCAGTACGGTATGTTCATTGCATTGCTTACTGTAATGCTGTTCTTTACTATAACAACAGGCGGAACTTTTATGACCGCCCGAAACTTAAGTAACCTTTTTGACCAGACAGGTTATGTTGCAGTTCTTGCAATCGGTATGACTCTGGTTCTTATTATCAGACAGATTGATCTGTCTGTAGGTTATGTCTGCGGATTTATTGGTGCTCTTGCTGCCCTTCTTATGAAGAATTCTTCAATTCCTGTGGCAGTTATTGTTATCGGTGCTATGGCAATCGGTGTTATTATTGGTCTTTATCAGGGATTTCTGGTTGCAAAATGTGCAGTTCCAGCCTTTGTAGTAACTCTTGCCGGTATGTTTATTTTCCGCGGTGCTCTTCTTCTTGTAACTGGTGGAACCGGTACAATTATCGTAAAGAATCCTGCATTCAACGCTCTTGGAAATGGTTTTATTCCTGATTTGTTCCGTCATGACATTCCTCATGAATTTAAAATTCCTTTCCATTTGATTACATTGCTTCTTGCAATTGGTCTTGTAGTATTCCTTACAATTTCTGGAATTAAAGAAAGAAAAAACCGTGCTAAGTACAATCTTCAGGATGCACCTTTCCAGCTTTTCATTGCTAAGCTTGCCTTCATGACAGCTCTTATCATGTTCTTTGCTGTAAAGCTTTCTATGTTCCACGGACTTTCATGGACTGTAGTTATCGTTCTTGTTGTTCTGGCCCTGTACGCTTTTGTAATGGATAATACTGTTCTTGGCCGTCATATTTATGCAGTCGGTGGTAACCCTGAAGCTGCTGAACTCAGTGGTATTAATGTTCAGAAAATTACAATGATT
>JAFOSK010000055.1 GCA_017392945.1 Treponema sp. | reverse complement strand
AAATGTTCACGATAAAGTCAACCTGATAGCTGTCTTTTGTAAGCTGCAGAACGCTTTCAATGTTTACGGTCTTATAGGCTCTGCCGAATTTTTCTAAAGGATTATTTTCCTTAAGGCGGTTCGTTAATTTTTGTGCGGATGCCATTGTGCAGCATGAATAGCAGTCTTTAAGGTTCCTCTTTACGATATTTGGATCACTTGAGATTTCGTGCAGATTGGTAACGAATCGCTGGATCTGATATTCAATTGCAACTGCTGGAACTTTTATGCCGTTATATCCCAGCTTATTTACGCTGCCTATGTATTTTGCTTCTCCCCAGTCGCTTACTGTTATTACAAGAGGTGCTGTTTTTGGAAGCCTGACTGTTATCAGCATTATCAGGAGAGAAAACAAAAATCCTGCAGAAGAAATTATTGCAACATATTTGAACCTCAGATCAGAATTACGCTGTTCTTTTATAAGCTGCATATACATTTCAAGAGGAGTCTGTCTATTTGACTGTAATGTCCAAGTTGATTTCTTTTTCATTTAGTAAATACCTTCATCTTCGGGAATTAAAAAATCTTCAGTCAGTTCTTCATTTTTTGCTTCTTCATGAGAATTAAATGCACTGTCAACGGCAGGTTCCGGAATATTATCTGCTGCCATAGATTTTGAAAGCATAAAAAGCTTTTCGATCCTTATCTCTGTCCTTGATTCCTTGATGCCGTTTTTTTCATAGCGGTTCTGCTCCAGATATCCTTCCACGTTCACTTTTAGGCCTCTTTTTAAGTAAGGAGTAAGGTTTTCTGCTCTTGCTCCCCACAAAGTCAGGTAGAAAAAGTTTGCCTTTTCTGTCCAGGTTTCACCGTTTTTATAATCGCGGTTTACAACGATGATAAAACTTGAGTATGTTTTTCCTGTAGATGTTTTTTTTAATTCGGCATCTTTTGTTAAGCAGCCTTGAAGGATTACTTTGTTAAGATTTGTCATTTTATTCATCTCCTTTTATTTTCTTTCGAGGACATAATTGTTTGTCCCCTGCAAAATTGCATCTGCCTTTATATTCGCATTCTGAAGAATCATGTCTGCCTCTTTCCTGGCTTCTTCAATCTCTGTCCGGGCCATTATTCTGATCGTCCGATGCAGATAGTTGTTCATGATTCCGTTTATGAATGCATGATAAACAAGTGTTGTCATTAACACTCCGCTGCAAAATGCAGCGACTATTAATGCAATAAATTGTTTTGTGCTGTTGCGGCTGGTCAGCTTTATTATTTTTGCAGTTACCGTCGCCTCAAATTTGATGCGGTCAAAAGTCTTGGTTATATTTTTTTCAAGTGCCTCCAAATCTTTATTTATCTGAGTGGAAATCCCCGGATCATCATTTTCCAATGCTTTAACCTCCTGCATTTAATTCAGAATTCAGATCTAAAAGACCGTATTTTGCATAGATCTGTTTTTTCCGCTGTTTTTTTTCCGCCCAGCGGTTAGGCGGTAAAGACATGAACTCCATTGTGAGCGCAACCATTTCTTCGTCCAGCTTACGTCTCTGTTCTGGAAGAAGCTTCAGCTCTTTTTGTCGGATGCTGATTAATTCGGCATTGTTCCGGTCGTCCTTACCAAGCCCGCAGTTTGGACACTCTTTGAAAGCACTGTGCATGCAGCCGCAGACCGGGCAGCGGAAATCCTTTTTCTTCTCTGGGGCCCCGTTTATCTTCTGGTGTATGTAGTTTGCAGCCGTTACATCGTTCAGGCTGGTTGTGAAGAAGTATGCACTCATGTTCGCGGGGTTCTTCTTCTTGCATAGTTCATACACGAAGTTCAGGTAATCTGCTGTTTCTGCGTGTGGAATCTGATTGTTCTGCATATGGTTTTCAAGTTTTTTCTTGAAATCTTTGGTGAAAACATGTGCGGAGCCGAATTTCTTTTTTATGAAGTTAGAAAAAGGCTCTTCTTCTTTCTGTCCGGCAGATTTTTTTTCTTTGTCAGATTTAAATTCAGTTTCAGAAGAAGAATTTATATTTAAATTATTATTTAAAGTATTATTCAGTTCGGAATTCGTACTGGTTACCAGTTCGGAATTCGTACTGGTCACCGGTTCGGAATTCGTACTGGTGGATTTTTCACCAGTACGGAATTCGTACTGGTCGGAAACATCATTGTCTTCTTTTTCTGCCGGGAAACCTTCTCTTGATACTTTTGTCCAATATTCATATTTTTTTACGTTTCCTCTGGAATAGCTTTCGCGTCTTTCTATAAGACCTTTTTCAAGAAGACTGGAAATGGAAGATGCTGTCGCGCTTCTTGAAGAGTTCAGCCATTTCATGATGTAATCGAACGACATGTTGTATACGTTCTTACCGTCCTGGCAGAATCCGTGAATCAGGGCATATACAAGAAGTTCGTTTCCCTTCAAGTCTAACCGGGAAATCATCCATCCTTGGATCTGAATGTAATTTGTGTCTTTCAGCTTGTAATCAAAACTCATTGCATATTCCTTCTGTAAATCTTTTTTATTTCAGAAAATATTTATCCCATAATTCATCGATCAGCCTGCTGTTCTTCCCAGGATCTTCTTCCATGTATCTTCTGGCCCTGTTCAATGTACACTTAACTCCGTCAGATTCTTTCTGATAGGCATGATTCTCCGCTTCGATGTATTGGATGAATCTACCGTCTTTCTTCTGAAAATATGAGAATCCGACTATATAGCAGTCCGTTGACAGCTTACAGATAAGGATGTTCAGGCTTTCTGCAGGATCAGAGCTTGTCGAATACATTTTTTTCATCACTTGCACCCCGTCTTATCGTCAAAGTCGAATGTTGCATTCTGCCTGATGATCTCGTCTTCATCATCTGGAAGTTCAATGACCGGGCTTGGGTTATGATCGCAGAGTCCTTTTTTTTGGGCATTTTTTCGAAGTCTCTCAATCTTTCGTTGCCCCGTCAGATGCATGTTGTAATTGGTCAGACAGTCATATTCCAGGCTGTGCCGGCAGAATATATCCTCGTATACGCAGGAGATTTCATCTTCTGCTTCCAGGCAGGAAATGACGTACAGAGCGGCTTTCACGAATCCGTCCTTGAAACCCTCTTCGTAGGCTGCCTTCCGCTCATTAGTTCTGATTGAATCCTGTACTGGGTCTATAAGACCTGAAGGTCTTTCTATTCCATCAGAATGATTGGAATACAGTGGAAAAGGATTGCCGTCTTTGCTGTCCAATGTATCCAGATGACTTGTATTGTCATTCGTGTGTTTCTTTTGCGGATGAAGTTCTTTGTATGCTTTTGAGATACTCTTTTTACCGTTCTTTACAGCCTCAATAAGTTCCGGATTTTCAGATTTCGCAATGGAATTTATTTTTTCAACCTGTCGGGATGACATTCCTGTCTGATCTGCAATGATTTCGCTTTTTTTGCCGGAAGAGTTTTTTTCTTTTTTTTCTCCCCTAAGTTCCATAAGCAGCATTACTGATTTCATTTTCACAGAATCTGTAAGCTGTCTGCGGTTTATCTGTAATTCCAGCATTGCGATCTTAGCTTCCCGTCGGGTTGCATAGCTTAGCCTGACGACAGGAACTTCGGTTATTTTTGCTCTTAGCGCAGCTTCCAGCCGGTTATGACCATCTCCTAAAAATGTTGAATTTTCTTCTTCGATAAAGATTAAAACCAACGGCTGATGATTCAGGAATCCTTTTTTTTTCATAGATTCAGTGATATTGCATATATTCTCTTCTTCCAAAGGATAAAGCTGCTGGAATTCTCCTTTAGGATCCAGGGTAATTGATTCTATAGGAACCAGCTCAAATGTCGTTTTGTTTTCTTTTTTTTCCGGCTGGTATCCGAAGACTGTTTCCAGGCCTTTGGAATTTTGATTTTCACTATTGCTGAAGCTTATTTTTTTTGATGCCATATTTATGTCCTCTCCAAATTAGCGCACATGTGCGCTAATCAAACTATTCCTCTGCTCCTGTTCCGTGGCTTAAGTCCGTCGCAAGCGTTCTAATTATTTCCAGAGTTTCTTTTTTTACATCTGCCAAATCCTGTAACGGAACATGAAGTTGCTGGGCCTTAGGAAAGCCTTGTTCTACAGGGACAACATACAGTTTTTTATTTGAGCGGCTTAAAAGCCCCTCTATCTGAGACACGATTCTTGCCTGCTGTACAAGTCTCATGTCCCTTCCGTTCAATACGATTTTGGAAAGTTCCGGCAGTTCAGTGTCATGTCGGCGTTTCATTTTCTGAAGATTCTCAAAGAAAATTTCCAGTCCGTCTGTTGAGAATTCATCGATTTTCAATACAGTTACGGCCTCATGACTTGCAAGAAAGCAGGATGTCTCTATTCCTCCGAAAGAAGGTGAAGTGTCGATTATGCAGAACTTGAATTCATTCTTAATGTTTCTTAGAAGTCTTGTAATTGCTTTGGGATCATCATTTGATCCGTATTTCTGATAGTTGCCCAATCCGCCGCCGATTCCTGCTGTCGGCATTATATAAAGATTCTCAGTTTGGGTGGGAAGGATCGTTTCTCTAATCTCTTCAATTGTGTAGTCGTCTTTAGTAAGCAGATCAGACAGTTCATGCTGCATGTTCTCTATGCCGAGCCATGTCGTTGCATTGCCCTGTGGATCTGCGTCAACGACTAGAGTTTTCCCGATTTTAGCCAATTCTACTGCTGTAGAAACCGAAAGTGATGTTTTGCCTGTTCCGCCTTTCTGGATTGCAAATGTGATTGTTTTCATGTGTGATCTCCATGAATTTAAAAATTTTACTGGTCGACTGACCAAAATGTCGGGCCCAAGATTCGAACTTGAAGTTTGCAAGCGAGTGACCTGCACGTGTTACCCTTACACCAGCCCGATAGATGCCTGAACTTCATACGAAGTCCAGGCAAGGTTGCATGTGAAATTGAGATAAGATTTTTCACTAGGAATTTTGCAACCTATATAGCACAACTGACGAATCGAACGTCTGTTACCTTCTGTTGTGCACAAAAAAGAGCCGCTCCCCTTAAGATCACTAAGGAACGGCTCTTAATTATTTTTTAATCAATTTGTATTGATCAAAAATCAATTTTATTTTTTTTTTGAAAAAAAAGTTCAATTCAGGTCCAGGTGGAGCAATCCTTGCGAGTTCAAATCTCGTGCCGGGTAATACCTAAATGATTGTTCTGATGCATTTTTTTGATTTTGAAGAGTTTGCTTTTAATTATGTTCTATTAAATACTAACTAAGAAAATTCAACAGGTTTACAATTTTTTTGATTTTGAAATTCTGGCTAGAATTCAAATTTGTTTTATAAAAAAAATCAGCACAATTATGATATATAATAGCGTTCGTCTTTATCTGTTATAGGATTTTTAAATTCGAGACCAGTTGCAAAAAATTGCATTTGGGAGCTTGTTTTTATGGCATTATAAAGAGGATCTCCAATGACCGGTATATTGCACCATGCCAGATGACACCGTACTTGATGCCGGTAACCGCTTTGTATGCGGCAGATTGCTTCTAAAGTTTCAAAACTTTCTGAATAATTCAGGGAAATTGTCGTCTTATATAGTTTTGTTCTGCCCATTTTTTTTAAGGCGGCTTTACCGGAGTTTTCTGTTACGGGCCTTACAAGTTTTTTTCCTTCTCCGAAGTTTCTAAAATACGATTCTACAGAAAAAGTTTTATTTTCCTTATCAGCTATAAGATTTTGTACTGGATTTGCAGGAAAAGAACCTAGAATTTCAGTGTTATTTTTTGTGATATTACACTCTGCCCTATACGTTTTTACAAATCTACCTTCGTTCTGTTCAATTTGCATAAAATCGTAAAATTCTTGAGTTGCGGCAATAAGAATAAGTCCTTCTGTTGCTGTATCCAATCGGTGAATCAATCCATGTTCAATAGGCTTTTTTCCATTTATGGCACGGAGCTCAGGATAATATTCCGCCGCCATAGAAAAAGCATTTTCAGAATCATTTTCTGTTAATGGTGCAGAAGGAAGTCCTGCAGCTTTTTGAATTACTACAAACGGTTCTGTTTCTGAAGGTTCATGAATAAATTTTATTTTCTGCATAAAGCTTTGACCTTCGGCATTACTTCTCTAGGATATTTTTCCCGTAGTTTTTTTACAGTTTTCATGAATCTTAGTGGAACCGGTGCCCGGAACCGTCTGTATTTTTCTGATTCTGAAAGACGTATTATCATTTGTCGGGAATGAAGCATAAGGGTTGCATCCGGGAACAATTCATTCGGTTTGCCGTAAATCTTATCTCCCAAAATCGGGCATCCTAGGTATCTCATGTGTACACGGATTTGATGGGTTCGTCCGGTTTTGATTCTTACTCGCATAATTGAATATGGACCGTAACAGGCTATACAATGATAAATCGTCCGGGCAAATTTTCCTTCTTCTGTGCCTGTTACAGCCTTGAATCTCTGCCGGTTTTTCATGTCCCGTACTATTTGAGTTTTTACATCGCCGCTTGAAGCAGGAGGTCGTCCTGTACAAATACATATATATTCTTTCTGAATAAGCCTGTCTTTGAATTGACGGCCAAGATATTCTTCAGTTTCCCTGTTTTTAGCAGTTATTATCAGACCTGACGTATCTTTATCCAAACGATGAACAATTCCTGTTCGTCGTCTTTTTATTATATCATTTTCAGGAGCATCCTTAATCTGGCTCACTGCAGAACGTCCCCAATGAAACAGCAGCGCATTTACAAGAGTCCCTGACCAGTTTCCCGCAGCCGGATGAGTTACCATTCCCTGGGGTTTATTTACGATTGTTACGTTCTCATTTTCATAAATGATTCTAAGAGGAATTTGCTCAGGTTCAATATTATCCGGTATATTATCTTCCCAAACGATATCAATAAGGTCAGAAGCTTTTATTTTAGTAGAAAACTTTGCTTTTTTTCCATTTACAAGAAGTTCTTGCGCACCGCTTTTTAGTTTTGAACGATTCATATCAGGAGAAATAGAGGCAATATACTGATCAAGTCTTACAGAGGAAGGAAAATCTTTTGGAACTATATAATGAAAATTGCTCATCTTTTTTTTCCTGGCAGAACATATTCTTCATCCGAAAATATTTCTATCAATTCCTGAGGCATTTCCGGCTCGTCCTTTTTTAAGTTTGAATTCGAAGATCTGGCCGGTGCATCTATTTTTACAGCGGAAGGATCTTCTGCTATTGGTGTGATTTCTATAGGACCTTTTTTCTGGTTCTTCAGCTTTCTCATCTGATTGTTTCGCTTTGCTGCATGAACGATAAAGTCTGTGAGTCCAATTCCTGCGCTTATACAAACTGAGGCAACAATTATTGCAATCTGTTCGTCAGAAGAAAATGCATTGTCATCGGAAGAATTTGCAAACGGATTAACCCAATATGATGAATCAAAACCATGAATTGCATAATTTGCAAAGGAGTATCCGAATGTTAGATTAAAAGTCACGAACGGCATTGCACCAAGCGTAATAATTTCAGCACGACGAAGGTCATGCATAAACCCTGGAAATTCTTCTTTTGAATATGGTTCTGGGGTTGTTGATTTTACGTTGTCTGCAAAAATCTGGTAAAAAGAGAAAATTAAAATAAAAAACAAAAGTATTCTTTTTTTTACCATTTAATTATAAATCCTTTCTCCAAAAATAGCTGTTCCAATTCTTACTTCTGTAGAACCTTCTTGAATTGCTATTTCAAAATCACCGCTCATTCCCATTGAAAGTTCCGAAAGTGAAAGATCTGGAAATTCTTTCTGAAGTTTTTCGGCTGTTTCTCTCATTTGAACAAAAGATGAACGAATTTTTTCTTTATCTTCTGTAAAAGGTGCCATTGTCATAAATCCCTTTGGTTCTACATGAGGAGCATTTCCTTCTGCACAGTAAGCAACCGATTCTCTTAGAAGTTCGTACGATTCATAACCGGATTTTGATTCTTCTCCTGTATGAAATTCAAAGAGTATCTGTATTGTTTTATTCAGCTTTGCAGCCTGTTTTTCAATCTCCTGAATTAAAGACAGCCTGTCAACTGATTCAATCATGGAAGCTGTTTCTACTGCTTTTTTTACTTTGTTTGTCTGTAGCTGACCGATTATATGAAGTCTTACACCTGTTGTATTCTTGTAAACTTCTGAAAATTTTGAACAGGCTTCCTGAACACGGTTTTCTCCGAATTCAAGCTGACCGGCATTATATGCTTCAATAACAGCTTCTGCTGGATGAAATTTTGAAACAGCAAGAAGTTTTACAGAATTCTCTTTTCTTCCAGCTTTTTTTTCAGCTTCATTGATTTGTTTTTTTATATTATAAAGTCTTTCCTCAATAGTCGACATAAACAGCCTCTTATCGTTAATTCTATTTTTTCAGTATATCAGTTAGAACATCGGATAACAATAAGATTTTTTCAACAGTCAGGGCTTCTGCTCTAACCATCGGGTCGATACCTGCTTTTTCAAGGGCTGCCAGAGTTACATCAGAATTTCTTATAAAATTAGAGAGGTTGTTTCTAACATTTTTTCTTCTGGAAGAAAATAAAGCTCTCTGAACTTTCATAAAAAATTGGGGATTTTTGCAGCACGGGAATTCTTCCTTTTTTAGCATTTGGAAAGCCCTTGAGTCAACGTTTGGTTTTGGCCAGAAATTACCGCCTGCAAGATCCATAAGTGGGCTGAGATTATACGCCCATTGGCAAAGAATACTGAATGAAGAATAATCTTCTGAGCAAGGTTTTGCACAGGCTCTTAGAGCGACTTCTTTTTGAACCGTGAAAACAGCTTTTTCAAATCGTACATCTTTCTCAATTGTATCAGCAATCAGAGTCGCTGCAATATTATATGGTAGATTTCCGAAAAATCTGTCCGGCAAGCCTTCGTTTTCATATACGTTTTTCCAATTTTTAAGGACATCTCCTTCTATTATTCGGAATTTTCCTTTTTTTTCATACTCTTCAAAAAACGAATGGAGAAAGCGGATGAATCCACGGTCTATTTCAAAAACCGTCAGATTTGCTCCCCTTTTTAAAATTTCAGAAGTCATAGAACCAAGTCCGGGGCCTACTTCCCAAACCGTTGATTTTTCATTTATATCAAGGTTGTCTATTAGTTTGATTCTTGCCTGTTCATTTACAAGAAAATTCTGACCGAATTTCTTCTGCATTGCCATTCCGTTCGATTCCAAAAAAGCCTTTAGCTCTGCCGGCGAATTATAATCAGGATGATTCATTGCGCTCATAACAACCTCTAAAACGTAAGGTTTGGAATTAATGAAAAGATAAGAACCGTACGCTTTATTACAGTATATAGAATTTTCATAAGAAATGCAGCAGCTGGAACAAAATCTGGGAAAACAAAGCAGACAATAAGAAGAATTATTCCAAAATAAATATAAGCTGAAATTAATGGTGAGACTGCAACAGAGGCTATTATTCCCGAAGGTGCAAAGCATCCTGTCTTTATCATTGAAACGGGAGCTGTAAAACTCTGTGCACCGGAACTAGTGCCAATTGCATTTGATAAAAAGAACGGAAGTTTTCTGCTGACTATGGCAGTTGTAAATTCTCCGAATAAAAGAATTCCTGCAAGAGCTCCATAACTAAGCATAAAAGCTGTCTCAAAAATATCCTGAGGTCTTATTGAAATATGAATTAAAAATGCAATGGCAAGAATCTTTATCATTTTTATACTAATCAAGCCTGTCAAAGAGCAGAATGAGCATATTAGACTGCATAAAAGTGCCCTGAATAACGATGGCGAAATTCCTGCAAACCAGACGAATGTAATGCCTGCCGCAATTTGCAATACAGATGTTATTTTTCTTGAACAAAATCTGCCTGCTGCCGACGCAATAAGACTGCTGAACAATGATAAGTGCATTCCTGACAGCGCAAGAATATGAGACAGCCCGCTTTTCCTGAATGCATCGCATAGATCTTCTTCCGCATATTCCCGGATTCCTGACAGCAACGCTAAAAAAAGTCCGCCTGCATCGCTCCATGAATACATAATGCGGCGAAAATTCATTCTGCATACAGACCTGAAACGCAATATGGCAGAAAAAATCTTGCAATGTTTGTTTTCAAGTTCGATACGATTTCCTCTGTCTGCATAGAATATGCCGTTCCGCCCGAATTTTCCATATAGTTTAATAGTTTCACCGCTCTCAAAAACAAAATTAACTTGTTTTGAATCTGAAGTATAAAGCTTTCCTGGCATGAATGCTTCTGCCATATAGGCTGGAATGTAAGCTTCTACATTTCCGCGACAAGTTGAAATATTACCTGTATTATCGTACGATGTTTCTGGTAATAGACGAACCTTATAGACATCTGATCTGCCTTTTTTTACAGCATCAGAGCTTAGAATTCCAGAAATGCTGACAATACGATCTTTTTGAAGGAGAGATGAAAATTCCTCCCTTCCCTTTGCCTTTACTGTACCAGAGTAAAGCATCAGGGCAGAAAAAACAGCTGCAAGAATTACGGGATCACAAAAATATTTTGAAAATTTTACCATTTAAGTTTTGCCAGAGCATTTCTTGCTGCAGCAACAACTGAATCAGGATATTCAAAATATGTAACGCTGAGCAGTGCATCAAAAGCATTTTTATCTCCGGCTTCTCCCAATGAATTGATTATTGAGAGCATGACTGCTTCTGATGGTTCCTGCTGATTCGCTTCTTTTTGCCTGTTAAGTGCTACAAGCATAGATGAAAGCGGCTGAATTGCTCCGATCGGCGCAATCTTTATAACGCTTACAATTATTTTGCAATATTCGTTTTCTGGCAAAACTTTCTGAGTATACTCTGTTTCTGCATTTTTAAGATATCGCACAGCAGTTGCAGAAGCTCTTGTCCAATTGTTCTTTGCGAGCAAATTAAACGAATCAATTTGCAACGGGATCAAGTCCTCGCTGAGCTTTGTCGTGTTCTCATATATATATATCGTGCGGGACAATACATTTTCTGCAATTTGCGCAGATAAAATTTGCTCGGTCTGAGAATTCTTCGCTATAAGGTTAAGCATCTGCATACAATCTTTTACATTTCCAGCACTTATAAGCTCAAGAATTTTTTGTTCAGATTGTTTTGCCAAAATAGCGATTGCATTTTCTATTTCAGCATAAAAAGGTTCCCATCGTGATTCTGAGCGGACTCTAAAAAGAATTTCAAAAGAATCTGAATTACCAATTTTTTCCAATGTAGAAACCACTTGCTTGATAAGCTCCGGCTCAGCAGCCTCAGGATCCACAGATTTAACATAAACATTAAGCTGTGTTACTATATTTTCAACAGGTAAAGGCGAATTTGTAAATTTTTCAAGAACTACAGAACGCACTTTTGCTTCTGAAAAAAGACCGTATACTGTAAGAAGCCTGTTTGCGATTGAAGTTTTTTCAGCCGTAGATGCATTTTCAAGATATTCATAAGGAAGACATTCAATTCCGCTTATTACAAGTTCTGCAAGTTCAGGATCTTCTCCAAGAAGATCTTTGTAATTCACAGAGAACTCAATTGCTGCTTTTGCGAGATCCAAAATTTCTTTATCTGAGGCAGAACGTACAGCTTCTGTCTTGTCTGCTACAGTTCCTTTTACAAAACGTTTCTGGTTATTGCTGCCGACTGCAAATATATTTCCAGTTGCTGCAAATAGACACAAAACAAAAAGCACTTTTTTCATTTTTTACTCCAAATCCAAAACAGGAAGATCATCTACTTCCTGTAATCGTAGTTCATTTTTTTCTTTTTCGGGATTTTCCAGTCCTTTTTCTTTTAATATTTCATCTGTTTCTGAAATAAAACCATTGAGTTTTTCAGCGGTCTGTTCAGAGTTTTCCTTTTTTTCTTCAGAAGGCTTTTGGGCTTCATTTTTTTCGTCAACAGAATCTTCTTTTTCGTCCGAATATGTAAGAGAAAGCGCTTCAAAAATTTCTTTATCGTTATCTGACATTATTTTATAAACATAACTGAGCACTATATTTTTCATTACAGGTTCTATGTGTATACATTCAAAATGAAGCCTTGACTGTTTTGCTTCTGAATTGTATTCAACGGTACGCACAATTCCAAACATTACGACAAGTCTATAATCCAGTTGAAATTGAAGTCTAAGCTGCAGGTTTGGAATACCCTTTCCTCCGATGCGGATAAGAGCTCCGCTTTCAGAAATATCTTCAAGAAGGCATTTTAATCCTGGTTTAGATTCTACGATAGAATAATCAACATTTTTATCTTTCAGAATATAAAGATCTGCTGTTATATGACATTTAGAACGGATTGCATTTCTTTTTTGTGTTCTTATAAGATTTGTGGTATGTTCAAGAAAAATACAAGGTTTTCCAAGAAAAAGTCCTTCTCCGCTTACCTTTGTATCAAAAACGTAACGGGCATCTCCTGTTCTCCATAGATATACATGAATTGACTGCCCGACCCATTGTTTTCCATCTATTACAATAAGTCCTTTTTGAGTCGGTACGCTGATAATCAGCATTTTTCCATTGTTCATAAGTTCTGAAGAAAAAACGCCTTTTCCTGGAAGAATTATACGCAGCTTCTGATGCGCGGAAAGATATCTGGTTGATTCTAGCCCTCGTTTTTTATCTGCATCTTTTTCAATTTTGTTTCTGAACTGATACAGTTTTGAAAGCATTCTTTGAGTTTTTTCTTCATTAGATGAGCCTTCATGCTCTGCTTTTGTTTTTATATGTGCTATGCATTTTGTAAGTGCAGGCATTGAATAAAACAGAGAAATCGGATCTTCCAGACTGCACTCCTTAGAAAGATTCCATAATAACGAAATTTCACTAGAATGAAAGCCTTCGTCATAACCTCTGAAGAAGAAGTCAATCTTGACTTTGTTGAGAGAATAGATTTTTCCAAAAACAGTCACACAGGCAACTGCAATAATAAGAGCAATTAAAAATGACATTTTGTGTACAAAGTCTTCCCTAAATACTATAATATCATATCAATTATGAAAATACATTATTTTTTCTTTGAAATACTGCTTTTTTTTTCAGTTTTTTTCGGTTTTATACTTCCTTCCATTTTGAATAATCATCCCGATGGATTAACATGCTGGAATTTTCCGTTCACGGCACTTTTCTCTTTACTTTGCTCTATTCCACTATGTTTTATTGAATCTTTTTTGGGGGCACGAAAAATAAACTTCAACAAAATTTGTAAAAGGAATTTAGGACTTTCAGCATTAGCTTTAATCCTTCTTTTTCTTATTTCGACAATTTTGCAGTTTGCTGCCTATTTTGCAGATTCAGGAAACATAAGTCAGAAACCGGTTTTTCCTCAGAATGTAAAGGATGTCTTTTTCTGTATTATTACATTTTTCTTCAGTGCTTCTTTTGAAGAGCTGATATTCAGATACTATATTCCCGAAGCTGGCTTTCATATTCTAAAATCTTTTTTACCGGAAAAAAACGGCTCTTTGACTGCTGAATGTTCTGCGGCCGTTTTGTTTGCACTTTGTCACCGGTATCTTGGTTTTTTTGCTGTTTTTAATGCCCTTTTTGCTCATTTCGTACTGCGTTTTTGCTTTAAAAAAACTGATTCCATATTGTTTTCTGTATCAGTTCATTTTATTTACAATATAATTACTCTCTTCATTCTTTTTCATTAAAAAGACCACATATACTTCTGAATGTCCACCCGCTTATCTGGACTACGTAATTCCATGAGCCGTTAATTGAATATATAACAGCTTTTCCGCTTTCTTCATCTCCTTGCAGATCATAAAAATCAAGATTTATTATAGTTTTGTCTGCTTTTACAGCCGTAAGACTTCCGCTTTTTAATAAAATGTCCGTATTCCCATAAAAAAGCTGTCCATGCCTTAATTCTGATAGCTTATTCAGTTTAACTTGTGAATCTGATTCTCCAAGGGTTTTCTGCTTGCCATTTATAAACAAGGATGCAGAAAATAGATTGTTTTCAAGATCTTTTTTATCAATATTTTTTGGAATCAAGTAAGGATCATACCAAATTCTTGGATCAGCCTGTAAAAAACGGTCAAGATCATTCTGTGTCCTGAAAAGTTTTTCGTTTGATTCCAGCCAATAGTAACGCTGAGTCCTGGAAAAATCTTCCTGCCCAAAGTGAATTAGTGTTGTTTTACCAGAATCATCAGTATATGAAAGAAGAAAAGTTTCATTCCTTTGATTTTTGGGGAATTTTGAAATTTCAGTTGTTTTTCTTATTTTTGAAAGACTTTCAGTAAAATCTTCAACCTGTTTTTGTTCAACAGGAAAGATCATGGTTCCACACTTTCCTTTCCATATAGAATTGTCTAAAAAAAGTTCTGTTACAAATCCGTTTTCGAAAAGAACAATGTTTATAATCTTATTTTTTGAAGACGGATTTACAAAAGCTGTTTTTACAGATTTCTCGCTGCTTAATATAAATGAATCAAAAAAAGAGAAAATAAAAAGCAATATGCCGGCGAAACTGCAAATTTTTAGAATCGAATTTTTTTTCATCGAAGGCTCCAGAGATTTTTTCTACGGATTATCATGAAAATCCAGAAAGCGCAAATAATCAGAGGGTTTAGTATAAACATGCAGAACAAGGTTCTGTTCTTAGCTGAAATAAATGATTCTGAATCAAAAACTTTGTATAAGGTTTTGCCGGAAGAAAAAGAGGCTTTCTGTTGAATTTCAGCAAGTTCAGGCTCTCCGTTAAGCTTTAGAAGCACGTTTACCATAAAATCAAGGTTCCTGTAATCCCCTGTTGTTCCTCCAGTGTATCCAAGCATAAGTGAATTAACAAAATATTGGTCAGGGATAAGCACAATCCTATCTTTTCCTTCCGAATAAAGCGAAAGAATCTGACGTTGTTTTTTAGAAGCAAATTTTATTTCGTTTATGCCGAATGGATTGGTTAAGAACAAAGTCTCCCTTGAATTACCATCAGGCTCAATAAGCCAGGACTGATCACTTGAATAAAGAAGAGGCTTTATTTCTCCGTTAAGAGGTTCAACTGGTTCCGGCCAAAAAAGAGTTATTCCTGCTGGTGCATTTTTCTGAGGCATTACAGAAATCCACAAAGGATAATTCATGGCTCTGGAAACGGCATCGTCCTTGCCTTCTTCATTTTGTTCACTTGTCAAAGTTATTCTTGCACAGGAAATATCCGCACAAAGTTCTCGCTTTATTCCAAATCCCCTTTTTTCAAGCATTGCTGTGAATGCTGTTTCTGCATTTTCTGTTATGTACCAGTTGTTTTCTATATCTGCAGAATATAGATTTGTAAGTGCAAAAAGTTTTCCTCCGTTTTCTATAAAGGCATCAATCTGAGCACACATCTCTTCAGAAATCTTTGAGGAGCCTAGAACCATAAGGAGATCGCTGTATGCAAATTGAGAATCAAGCTCATCATTAAGTTGAATTTCATTACAAATAAATCCCTGAGAATTAAGCCACGGAACAACATAGCTGTAATCGTTCTTTAATGAAAGTCCGTTTCCGCAAAGTACGTTTACAATTCGCTTTTTTGAAGAAATCAAATTCAATAGACGAACATCAAGATCGTATTCTAAAGAGGAAGAAGAAAGAATAAAAGGAATTACGTCCCAGCATCCTGCATATTCAATTACAACTGTAGAATAAACCGTTGTAAATTCCGTTGTGTTGTTTCCCCGTGTCTGGAACTGACGTCCATAAATACCATATTTATTAAGCAGCTCTGTATTTCCATTTTTTTCCGGAGACTTAACTTCGTAAGAGATGTATTTTTGCATGGAAAGTTCATAAAGATAATCATGAATGTCTCGAGACTGAGGATATAAATCGTTCAAGAGCGAACTTCGGTAATAAGTTATGTGGATTTTATCTTCTGCAAGTCTCAAAATATTTTTGCTGTATGCAGAAACCGACGTTTTATGATCCCGGGAAATATCATGACGCACATAAAAATGATTTGAATTAAGGAGTCCTGTAACAAGAATTATTACAATGCAGATTGCAGCTGTTTTTTGTTCATCGTAAAGTTTCATTCCCTTTTTCTTGTTTTCAAAAAAAACAGCTGCAAGAACAAAGAAAACAGAAATGATTACAAAATAGAAAAAATCCCTTGTGTCTAGAATTCCCTTTCCGGCTGAATCAAAATGCCAGGCAAGGCTCACTGCTTTGATAAGTGATGAAACTGCGGGAAGAGGATTTGCATAAATCATAAGAAAATTAATTCCGTTTACAGCACCTAGCACAACGGAAGAAATAAAAAATGCAGCCAGTGCGTTTCCTGTCAATTCTTCAAGAAAAAGACATAAAGCCGCTGCTGTAAAGGCAAAAAGTTCCAGAAACAGAATCCCGGTGAAAAAAATACTAGCATCAACATCTCCAAAAAGATTTAGGCATAGCGGAAGTGCCGTCTGCGGTAAAAGCATAAGTGTAAATTGAATCGAAATTACAATACATTTTACAAATGTTTTTTTTAGGCTTGAAAGCGGAATGAAATCTTCAAAGCTACTGAATCGAAGGTTCAGGCATAATACCGGGATGATTATAGAAGAAACGGCAGATACGATAAAAAAAAACGGATAAATATCAGTGCTGCCGTTGCCGCCAAAAAAATTCTTTATCAAGAAAAAATAAACAGGACAAAACAGATTGAATGCAAGAGAGATTATAAAAAAAAGCGGATTCTGAAGGACGCAAAAAAGTTTGAATTTAAGATAATTTCTCATCAGTTGCTCCTGTGATTTTTAAAAAAGCCTCTTCAATTGAAGCTGTACCTGTAAAAGCCATAATTTGACCGGCTGTACCTTCCGCAGAGATTTTTCCATCAGAGATAATATAGATTTTTGAACAGACCGCCTGAACTTCCTGCATAAGATGAGTAGAAAGCAGAACTGTTTTTGTTTCTGCTGCATGTTTTATGATTTTCCTGAACTGAATAATCTGAGCCGGGTCAAGCCCGTTTACAGGCTCGTCCAGAATAAGGTTTTCAGGCTCATGGATAAGGGCTGCGGCAAGGCACACTCTTTGCTTGAAACCTTTGGAAAGCGTCCTTATTTTTTTTTCAAGGACGGACTCAAGCATGCATTCTGCTACGGTCTTTTCAAAGAAAATTTTCCGTTCTTCCCTTCTTACATCATAAAGTTCCTGAACAAACAGAAGGTATTCCTTTACTGTAAGAAATCCCGGAAGTTCAGGCTGTTCAGGAACGTATCCTATTGATTTTTTTACAGCCTCGATATCGTTTTCCGCATCATATTTTCTGCCGCTGCTGCTTACAATAATTTTTCCGCTGTCTGCAAAATGAAGCGCGCACAATGCTTTTATTATAGTCGTTTTTCCGGCTCCGTTCAGTCCTAAAAGTCCGGTTACAGAACCTTTTTCTGCTTTTAAACTAACGTTCTGAACTATAATTTTTTTATTGTGTGAATATGATTTAGAAAAATCAATCAGTTCTATCATTTTAAAACTGCCTTCCCGGTAAAATTGTCAGTCAACATATGGGATTTCAATATGCATTCTGTCCTTGGAAAGTTCTGCTCCCGGGTATATTTTTCTTGCCTGTTCCAGAAGCTTAGGAAGTTCCTTGTCCGTATATCGCGGAGAATAATGAATCATACACATCCGCTTTGAATTTGAATCTCTAGCAATGGTTGCAGCCTGACTTGCAGTCATGTGTTTTTTTTCTTTTGCCTGATCAATAAGTTCGTCTTCAAACATTCCTTCGCAAACAAGAAGATCAGAGCCTCGTACCTCTTCTGCAATATAAGGTTTATAAAGTGTATCTGTTACAAAACTGAATTTACGTCCGCTTCGTTTTTCGCCCATTACTTCAGAAGGGAGAACTGTTCTTCCATCTGGCGTTTCAACCGAAAATCCCTTTTGGAGTTTTCCCCACATCGGACCCATAGGAACGCCAAGTTCTGCCGCTTTCGCAGGATTGAATTCTCCCGGTCGGTCAAGTTCCTCAAGCGTATAGCCTACACATGTTTTTGTATGATCCAATGGAAAGCATCTTACATAGAAATCTTCCCCCTGATGAACAATACAAGGTGCCGTAATTTCTTTTACAACAATAGGATAGTTTATATACATATCCAGCACTTTCCTGCTGGTTTCAATATATTCTGCAATTTTTGGTGGGCCATAAATATAAAGCGGCTCTGACCTATCAACCTGAGCAGAAAGCATGAGTATTCCCGGAAGCCCGGTAACATGATCTGCATGAGTATGGGAAACAAATATGGCTGTGATTTTTTTCCATTTCAGGTTCAGCCGTTTTAAAGAAACCTGTGTGCCTTCCCCGCCATCGAACAAAAAAAGATCTCCGTCCCGTCTGAGCAGAACGGATGTAAGGTGCCTGTACGGCAAAGGCATCATACCGCCACAACCAAGAATAAAAGCTTCCATATTCATACGAACAGTTTACATGAATATTTTTTTTTACTCAATAAACCGCATTAGTTGGGAGAGGTCAAAAAGTTATCAATACTGAAAATTAGAAATCATTTCCTTTTTTTTATCTTGTTCAGACTGTGTTCGACCTAAAAATATTTTTATGATAATATGATTTTATGAAAATTCTTTTTTATAGTACAAATGCAAACGTATTCAACGGGGATGAGTGGAATTATCTTACTTACCCAAGCATAAAGAGTCAGCTGGATGAACTTTGCAAGAAACACCCGGAAAATGAATACATTGTTTTAACTCAATTGCCGGGACTTTTTCTTGTGGATACGGATGGAAACTCTATTGCTGAAAAAAGTAATTCTGTAACTTACGGTCTTTTTGAAGACGACAGCATTGAATGTATTGTTGAAAAGATCTTTTCATATAACCCGGATTTGGTCATTGCTTTTTCTTTCTGGCTTGCACCTTTTGACTGGCTTTGCCTAAAAGATTCAATAATTGGGGAAAAACTGAAAGGGCGCGGAATAAAAGCCTGGTTCAATCCCTCAAAGACGAGCCTTATTAGCTTTGATAAAAGTCTGACCCACAATTTTTTGCAGGCGAACGGCTTTAATGTAAAGAATGCAGTCTATGTAAATCATGAGCTTTTTTTTAAGACAAAAAAAGAGATTAAAGAAAATGTCTACCAGCTTGCTGTATTGCATGAAATTGAAAAACTCAATTTTCCAGTAGTTGTAAAAGACACGACCGGATTAAGCTCATTTGCAATGGACGTCTGTTCTTCTTTTGAGGAAGTAAAAAAACTTCTGCTATCAAAAAGAAATAATTCAGACCGCCTGGTAGAAGAATACATACATGGATTGCATTTTGGTTCTGAAATATATGGCACACCTGGAAATTATCGTATAATGCCGCCCTTCATTCTTTCTCTAAATAAATACGGCATCACAAGCCCAAAGCAGAGCATAAAAATCGGACCTGTTACGGACAATCGTTTCAAGATAGACGAATTGAACGAACAGCTGGAACGGCTTGCAAATCTGATGCAGTTTTCAGGGATAGCACAGACAGATCTTGTTTTTGATGGCGACAAATGGTATATCGTTGATATTAATCCACGCCTTTCAGGAATCTCTGGAACTTATTCAGTAAGTACAAGAAAATCAATATTTGAACTTATATTGGATTCAGAATACCCTGATTTTGAATGTGCGATGAATTTTAAATTTCCGCTGCTTTCTGCCGGTCAGCTTGAAGAACTTAAGCACTATGACTTTGTAAAAGCCGTGCGGCAGTATGAGAACAAAGCTGCAAAACAGGATCGAGAAGTCGGATACTGCGAAATAATTTTCGGAACGACAAAAAAAATCGAGAAACTTGAACAGTACCTCGATTTTTTGAACGAACATTTTCCGCAGATAGTAGAGCCATTGTTCTATGTCCGCGGAAAAGAGCTGTTCAAGATGCTTGGTATCAGCTGAACGGCTCTATTGGAAATTACCAGCTGTTCAAAGGAATTATGCGGTTACTGAGCGAAGATCGTTACTCCGGTACCTTCGCACCACTTACTGCTGGAAGATACAATTCCAGATTTATTAAATACCTGAGTTCCACTACCAGAATAATTAAAACCATCTCCCGGATTTAATACGCATGTAAGTTTTGTTCCATTCGAATCTGTAACTTTATAATAAATTGTCATTCCGTCAGAAGATGTCTGTGCAGAACCGTTATAGAATCCATCATGTGATTTTTTAAATTCAATCAGATCTTTATTGTATTTAAACAAATCGTTGTAAGTAACCTTACGGCTCCAGTCAATTTTATTCATTCCCTGACCAAACATATAACTGTTTTCTTTGGCAGTTCTTGTATCAATTAAAAATTCACTCCATCTGTCACCAGTTTTAGTACGAAGGAAATCATCTCCACCATGAATAAAACCGACACCCTGAGAAAGAGTAATAATTCCATGACCAAATTTAACAATTGCCTGAGCATAAGAATTGCTTGTAACCCCAGCAGTAGTAATCTTATCAAAAAGACAAAGATTATCATGTGCAGAAAGATAGTTTACGGCCTGATAAGGGCTTGCAGTAAAGTAACGTGTCCATACGCCTTCATTATCATTTCCAAGTCCTGAACCGGAACCTTTTAAGCCAACCATTACATTTCCTACAGTTGCAGAACCATCTTTGTCTGTTGAATTAAAAATATATCCCTTAACAGCATCATCACTGCCACCCTTAAGTGTTTCGCGATACTTGTGAGCAAAACCACCGACACCTGCATAATTCAATTCTGGAATTGAATTTGCATACGCATAACCAGAAGTATCAGAGTTATCAGCTTTATAAGGTTCACCGTACAACAGCAAGGTTCTATTTGTATATTTTTCATTCAAATACTGTCCCCAGTTTCCTATTGCATTGTTTGTATAAATTCCCATGAGGTCAAAACGGAAACCGTCAAGATTAAATGTTTCAGCCCAGTATTCAAGACTGTCACGAACCATTCGGCTTACCATTGAATTAGAAACATCAATACTGTTTCCACATTCGGAATAATCTTTAGTTGTGTAATATTTTGAAGTAATCTTACTGAACATTTCTCCGTCAAAAGAATGGTTATATACAACATCCATAATTACCCGGATTCCATTCTGATGAAGTACGTTTACAAGATCCTTTACTTCACGTATTCTTTCTTCATAATCTCTAGGATCCATTGCAAAACGGTCTTCAGGAACATTGTAATTTACCGGGTCATATCCCCAGTTATAATATTCTCCAACAGTATGATTAACTTTAGTTGCATAATCATACATTGGCATAATCTGAACGTGAGTAACCCCAAGTTCAACAAGATGATCCAAACCTGTTTTTACAGTTTTTCCGCCACTTGAATAAGTTGTTCCTGATTCGATAAATCCTCTGAATTTACCCTTCTTAGAAGATGTTCCACCCCATGAAGAATCACAGGTAAAGTCACCAACATGGATTTCATAAACAACAGATTTGGCTTTATTAGAAAGGGCTGGTCTGTCATACCATGAACCTGCAGTCGGCAAAATACTATCTACATCAACAACAATATTTATAGAAGAACCTGCATAACTTGAAACAGTACAGTTACTTTCACTGTAATTTGCCTTAATCAAATTAGTTTTTGCATCATCATCTTCATACTTCACCATCTTACCATACGGATCCCGGACAGCTTTATCACCGATATAGAACTGGTATTCAGCAAGATTACAGTCACCCATTACAGTTACACCGTAGATATTGCTTGTGTCAGAATATCCGCCGTTAACTGTAAAGCCTTTTGTGCAAGAATATTCTGTAAAACTGCTTTCTCCCTGTTTTTTAACTGCAACTTTTACATTGCTTGAATCTGGTGACCAGATACTAAAACTTGTGGCACATCTTTCGTAGAATGCACCTAGGCGAGTCGGTGTGCTTGGCTGGGCAATTTCTGCGGTTGTAAGAGAGAGTGAAAGGCTTGCACTTCCTGCTTCGTTTTCTACATTTGCAGAAACCGTAATTGTCTGTTCTGTAGAAAGTCCTGATGGAAGATCTACCTTATTTTTTCCAACAGTCAAAGTTCCTGTTTTTGAACCGACCGTATAAGTGCCGGCTGTAAGTTCTGCATTTTCACTTGTAACAGTGAATATAACAGAGCCGTTTACATCAATTTCATCGCCGTCAGCGTAGTTTATCTTTACAGTAGGTCTCATTGGAACAGCTGGATTTTCTACGGCTACGGTAAGGCTTTCTTCAACAGTTGCTTTTTCAAAATTGTCTGAAATAGAAGCACCTGTAGTATCTAAAGTACCAGAAGCACCGCCAATGTAGTTCCATTCACCTTCTGTAATGTAAAGGTCATTTGTCTGGTTTGAACCAACAGTTGAACCACCATTATTATTGAAAATAATCTTAGCTTTTGTCTGTTCGATTGTGTAATCATAGAATGAACCGTTCGAAGACATTTTCTTTCCAGGCCATGTTCCACCTGTATAATTTGTACTTCCAGAAGTTGCCCAAGCCCAAATGCATGTATATCCCAAACTACTTGGCACATGCACAATAATCTTTCCAGTAACTGGTGTGCCCCCGCTTACATGAGTAACTGTAATAGTCGTTTCTTTTCCAGAGGCAACAACCACATCTTTGGTTTCTTTCAAAACACCAGTTTCATCAAATACTTTTACTTTCCATTCTCCTGGATAACCCTTCAAGGTTGTGTTTCCAGAAGCCTGTGAAAAAGTTGTTTTTTCAGAAGCAATATCAGTTACCTGAACTGTGTATCCGTTTGTATTTGAATATTTTACAACGATATTTCCAAAATTTAGAATATAATCATCGGCAGATAAGCTAGAAGCATTGTACCCGGCAGACTTAAAAGCATTTGCAAAGTTTTCCGCATCAAACAAACTTGCGTGAACAGAAGGAATTTTTGTACTAAATGCGGATGACTCAATGCTGGAAACATCGTCTCCTGATTTAATCAGGTTGTAGTAAACATTTGCGACAGCTGTTGTATTCCAGTTTACTTCACATTCATTATTATCGCCGGAAGCAACATTACAAACACCGCGGATTACTGCTCCGTCAACGTTTGATTTTACAGTTACAACTCGGTTAGTACCAACCTTAATTCCACTGATTTTTGCTGTTCCAGAACCATTTGAAAGATTTACATCGGTTCCCTGAACATCGTCCATTCCGTAACCGCTTACAGTTACAGTTGCACTTGTGATGGTAGAGACATCCAATGAGCGGGAATCTGAAGAAACTAAAGTGATTGAACCATAGTCTTCTGAAGATGAATTGTGAATAGCATTTGCAGTAACAAGAAAATCGAGCGCATTATTTTTTTCAGATAATGAATCAGAACATGAAAATAATGCCAACGCCAATATGCCCGTAAAGAGCATTACAAAAAACTTTTTCATATGACACCTACTTTTTTAATTCGTTACTTATATTCTAAATGAGATTTAAAATATGTCAAATTTTTTTTATTAAAAGCGCAATTTTTTTCGAAACGGTCCTTCCGCAGCCCGCTTTCGCTCGGTCTTTGCTCCGGCCATGCCTCCGCAAATCCAGCCTTCGGCTCTGCTACAGCACCGGCGCGGTTCATACTTCATCTTTTATAGTTCCCAAAAAAAATCCCGCTGGAACTTTTTCCAACGGGATCCAATATCCACGCTGATCAAGCATGGATAAAAATACAAAACAGATAATTTACAGAAACATAATTATTCAAACGAAGAGGCTGTTCCTGTTGTTCCAGAAATAACTATATCGTTTGATTTATTCCATTTGTTATCCCAGCTTGGACTTGTAGTTCCTGACTTCATTCTTACAGCAATACAAGTCGTAAAATTGTAAGATGTAGAGAACGTAAATTTATTTGACGAATAAGATGCCGGAACCCATTGTTCTCCGTCTGTTCCTCCAAAAATGTATGCATACATTACATCTCCTGCTGAGCCCCAATAATCAGGGAATGAACCTGTTATAGTGTACTCGGTTTCAGCTGCAAATAACTTATTTACGACTTCAGAATCTTCTGCGTCTTCTTTTGTTGCATAAGCATATACTGTTGTTCCTTCTGTTACAGAGAACTCTTCTGTATATGTGCTGTAGCTGGTTCCGTCTGTAGAATACATAACCGTTGCTCCGCTCGTAGTGCAAGAAATCGAACATTTTCCGTCCGCAAAACTGATTACTGGACTTGCACAATGCACTTTTCCATCGTTCACCCAGATTGCGAAACCTGTTCCGCTGTAGAAAAGCGTGTAATTTGAATCGCTCGGTGTATAACCGGAACCAATAAGAACGATTACGCTTCCGTTTGTTCCGTCAATCTGTGCTGCATAGCCTGAATCATTTGCCTGCTTTGTAGTGCGGACTGAATCATACTCAATTCCCATATCTTTACGCAGCTGAATAAGCTTGTCTATGTGCTGACGAAGGTTTTTGCTTGTTCCTGCAACGACATTTGAAGCAACGTACTGACTTTCACCGTCAAGACTTCCGCTTTCTGCATAAGTAAAATAATGCTGCCAGGCAACGCATGGAATTCCCGGATGAGTTAAAATGAGTGCATAAGCGATTCCAACTTTATCTGCACTTACTGGCCAATGTCCCTGTGTTGAGCCTGTGTCATGATTATCAACGAAAGTTACAGCATCAGAAGGCTGGCTTATAATAAGATTTGAAGAATCTGCTAGAGTTGAATAGCTGGCACCGTCATTGAATACCGAATTCATTGCACCTTTTAGTGCAAAGTCAAATGCACGGGAACGCTGGCCGCCATTGGCTTCCGTTCCGCTGATCCAATTCTTTATTGTATTGCCCCAACCGCTTGCATTATAAGCGTCTGTCGGCCAATATTCACCTACACTGAATTCCGCTTCAGTCTGTGCATTGTATTTTCCGACATATTCAGCCCCGTATCCTTTGACATAATCATAACGCCAGCCTACAAAACCTGCTGGTTTAAGAACGTTATTCATCCAGTCTATAATTCCTTGCTGAACAAGAGTGTTTGTGTGATCCAGATCGCGGTATGCTCCGTATGTATCTCCTGAATCTGCGGCACCGTGATTTGTGTTTCCCTTTATCGGACTATAATCACTTGAGAAACATTCGTCATCGGAGCAAATTGAATAATAATCTTCTGTCCAACTAGGATTTGTAAAATCAGCCCAGCTTGTTGTTCCTGCACGATGATTTATTACTATATCCGCAATAGCTTTTGTCGGACTAATTGCGTTTATCATCGCCTTTAATTCCAGTTCGCTACCATAACAGTTATTCAAATCATTTAGCTGACTCGGTCCATAACCTTCTGAAGAAGAGGTGTCTGTCATACTTGGTGGCGGACACCACATGTATTCAAAAGTATCTTTTATATCAGAAGCCAGGTTTGTTACAACGTTGTACCATTTGTACCAGTTTGGATTAGGATTCTCTTTATTAAAAGAAGAACCTCGCATTGCACTTGCCCAGTTGAATCCTTGAAGCATAATTCCGCTCTTTGAAGAAAACGTTCTTAATGTAAATTTCTGTACAAGAATTTCCGAGTCCTCGTAGCCATCAAGAACTGCTATAGCTTTGAGAGTCTTTGTTTCAGAAATGGAAATGGATCCTGAATACAAAGTTCCATTAGCAGAGCTTGGAATAGAACCGTCCAATGTGTAATAGATTGCAGCCCCGCTTGTTGTACAGCTTAATGTTATGCTTGAGCTTTCTGTAAACGTCGTGTCTCCGGTAAATGTCGGCTTTGCACATGTAGGTGCATTTTTTGTGAACTTAACGCTTGTAACGCTAGAATTATTATAACCGCCTGCAACAGCAATTGCTTTTACTGTTGTAGTCTTTGTAATGGTGAACGCTCCTGAATATTCTGTTCCATTTGTTGCACTTGGAACGGTTCCGTCTGTTGTATAATAAATGGTTGCACCTGCTGTTCCACAGTTAATAGAAACCGAAGATGAAGTCGTAAAATTATCGGTTCCTGTAATTGCCGGTGCCTCGCAGTCAGGAATCGCCGGAGCATCAGAAACCTGCTTCAGTATTACTACCGACCAAGCTGCAACCCCAAATTCTGTATTCACGGTAGAAGCATTTGCCTCACTCCAGCAGTTCAAATCTTTTTCAAAGTAATTCTGGGTATCTGCAAGAAGAACCCAATGATATCCTTCGTCAGCATCAGGAATTGTAAAGCCAACCTGAGAAGTATACATATTGATGAATACAAGATAGTCACTTCCACCGGTAACTGTATCACCGTCAATGCGAATCCATACACAGCGGTCATCATCTTGCAAAGTGCTAGAACCGTCTTCCTTCCTAAAGTTATAACCGACAGTATAAGTATCCTGTCTGAATGCCGGTTCCGAAGCATGGAGATTCATCATGTAGCGTGCAAACTCAAAGTTTCCGTTTTTGCCAGCAGTATTTCCAAATGTCCCGAAATTGTTGTGATAAGGTAGAACTGCATCTGTCGAAACTGTATGCGGGCTGGATGTTGCAACCATATTATAGTTGTTCCAGGTACAAACACTGTCAACATTATACGGATTATTATTTCCGTTCTGAGTTCGACCGAATTCGTCACCGTAAACGATCATCGGAACACCGCGGCTTATCATCTGGAGTGCGAACATGTTGCGGACTGCCTGTCGTTTATTTGCAGCCTCATTTCCAAATCCATTTAGAGCACCGTTACTGTCTCCTCCATCACTAGGACCGAATGGCCAGGTAAGAGTCTTATTATAGTCTTCTCCGCCTGTAGTGTAGCCGCTGCAAAGGTCTGCAAGAGTATAACCGTCATGAGCAACAATAAAGTTTACAGTCTTATGCGGACCGCCTTCTTTATTAAAGTTATCGTAGTCTCCGTTGATGAAATTATTAATGTCTCCATAGCTTGCTCCATTTCTCGCGCCATAACCTACGAATTTTCTCATTGTATCGCGGTATCGTCCGTTCCATCCGGCCCATCCTGCTGGGAAGTTTCCGACCTGGTAAGCATATTCTCCACAGTCCCAGCTTTCTGCAATCATTTCAACATTTTTGCTTGAGCCGAGAGTTGCAATATCTACAAGAGTCTGAGCAGAACTTGAATAGTTCCACTTCTTGTTTCCTGCATCATCCGTATAATTACTTTCTTCCCGTCCAAGAACAGTTGCAAGGTCAAAACGGAATCCGTCTGCACCCATTTCATCAATCCAATAAGTAAGAGAATCAAGAATAAGCTGTCGGACAACAGGATTATCGCATTTCAAGTTGTTTCCACAACCTGTAGAGTCCCAGTAATAAGCTTTAGCAGTGGTACATAAAGTATAATAAGTTGAATTATCGATACCCCTCATACTTACAACAGTACACTGCTTTCCTTGATCAAAGTTTTCATCCTTATCACTTCCATGCCAGGTTCCGCCTTCTCCAGCGTGGTTATAAACCACATCAAGGTAAACTTCCATTCCGGCATCATGGAAGGCTTTTATCATTTCCTTGAATTCCTTGGTAGGTCCGCCTGCTGTTTTATCGCTTGAATAGCGTCTGTCCGGAGCAAAGTAATCGAAGGTCATATAACCCCAGAAGTTTCCGCCTGGACCATCATCAGGGTTTGCATCGTTGTCAGTTTCATGAACTGGAAGAAGCTCAATCGTATTGATACCAAGCATTTTAAGGTACGGAATCATATAGGTTGCACCTTTGTAAGTTCCGCGGTACTCGGCAGGAATATTTTCCATATCAACATAACCAGAAAGAAGCGTAGAAAGATTTGCAGTTGAAGAATGGTTTGTAAGGCCTCGAACATGAGCTTCATAGATTATCGCATCTTTTTGCGCAATAGCAGGTTTTGTACCATAACCTGTGTTGTCTGTAATAATATATCCTTTAGGAGCAATAGTTCCCGAGTCAAATTCCCGCCATGACTTAGTGCTTCCCGCAGGCTTAGTTTCACCGGTGGATAAAATCTGATATTCGGGAGCAGCCAGAGCGTAAGATTCATTTGTTGTAGCATATGAACTGATTGCATCAGCATTGCTAGGGTCATGGGTCATTTCACGCGCATATGGATCGAAAACAATCTTATTCGGGTTAAATCTATTTCCGTTTGAATCGTAGTCTGCAACACATCCTTCTGAACTTCCTCCCCTAGTCCAGCTTTCGCTGAAAATCCAGTTCGGTCCCCAACAGCGGAAGGCATAGATTGCACCAGTCAGATTTCCGCTAATTTTTGCACGCCATACATTATTGCTGTCTTTTTCCATCCAATAATCATACATAGCGTCAGTTCCGTATGGAGAAGAATATATTTCGAGAAGAATTTTTGTTGCATTTGCAGAATACAATGCAAATGTCGTTTCTGTTGCGTTTACATTTGCACCAAGTGCCCAATCTCCAGAACTCCAGCCAAAGCCATCTGTGCTGCTGTTCATATCGACAGGGCTGTATTTTCCGCTTGCTGGATGAGTATATCCGATCTTTGGTTTTGAAAATTCCCATGTAGAAACATCAGAATTCAAAAGTCCTGTTCTAACAGCGATTGCCTTGATTTTTGTTCCTACATTTACGTTGATTCCGCTTGCTGTATACAAACTGCTGCTTGAAGTTGGTTCTGTTCCGTCTGTTGTATAGTAAATTGTAACACCATCAAGTTCTTCTTCATCATCATAGGTTCGAGCTTTTAGATAGACAGTTTTTGTTCCTGATATGAATTCTCCAATCTGCATTCCGGAAGCATCTTCTAGACGAGGAGCAGGCACTTTGAATAAAATCGATCCAAGATCAACTGATTCTCCTGCTCCGACTGTCACACTCTTTGAAAAAACGACGCTGTTTCCATAAAGACCGAAAACTTTCCACGTTCCAGGAGCTACATTTGAAATTGTATTAATACCAGCTGAAACAGAATTCAATTTAGAAGAGATTGGATCACATACTTGGACTGTAATGCTGCCAGACGATGCATCAGATGTAAAGCTTACCTGACCTGCGCTAAGCTCATACGAACTGGAACCCGGAATTACAGAGTTATTCTTTATGTCTGCGGCAAGCTTTGCACTGTTTATCAGGCTTGCATGAATGATTTTTCCGCTTCCGTCTTTTGGAAGATAACCGCTGACAGTTTCTGAAGAAAGAAGACTGATATCGTACTTTAAATCAAGAAGGGCTGCATAAATATTTCCAACGGCTGTGCTTGACCAGTTTACATTTACAGTGTTTGATCCTGGCTCAATATTTGTTACAGCGGAAATTTTCACGCCTGCCATTGCTGTAAGAACGTTTGAAATATTTTCTTTTGCCTGAACTGTAACTATACGGTTATTACCGACAGGAATGTTTTCAATTACGACAGGATCTGCGCTAGAAGAAGTTCCGCTGCTTACAGCAACATCCTGCCTGGATATTTTTGACATTCCATAGCCAAGGACTTCAACGTCGGCATTTGAAATAGAGGCAATATCCAAAGCCCTGCCAGAAGAATTTCCTACAGCAACCGTAAGATCTGCATATTGAAGTTGATTCTGGCTTGAAGAATTCTTCTGTTGCTGCTGTAAAAAATTGAACAGCAGCAAATCATTGTTGCTATCATTGACAGTATTGCTGCAAGATACAGTCAAACTTAATATGAAAAATATTGACGAAATAATCGAAATAAATTTTTTCATGGAAAAGCCTCTCAAAATCTATTTGCCGAATACTCTGTCTCCGACATTAAATTGTAAGCCAAAATTTACAGAAGTCAAAACAATTTTTACAGAAAAAAAATAAAGAAATGAAATGGTAACAAAAAAATCAGAGGACAGGGATTATTTCCCGGAAAAAAGAATTGTCTATCTTAGCTTCATTCATGAATTCGCCCCAGGAATAGAATTTCTTCTGCTCGTACAGTTTTCCAAAGGCAATATACTCGCCTTCAGAGTCTTTTCCGTACGTTATATTATAGACAGAGTCATTGAATTTGAACTCATAAGTTTTTTTGCAGTCGATCATAAAGCGGAAGTCTTCAAGTTTCATTTTATCTTCCGCGAATCTTTTTCAGTACTTTTTTATGCCAGAAAGCCCGTGATTTTTCTGCAAAACTGTAAATCGAATACATTGCTTTTAACGGAACATCATAACTTCCGATTCTGTGAATGTTTTTGCCGCCGAAACCGGTCTTGAAAAGATAAAGACCGTGCATCGGGTGGTTTTCGTCATCTGTTGGAGGCATTCCGTACATATCGTAGTATTTACTTCCGTAGGCCTTTGCATCTTTCATTGCTGTCCATTGCAAAAGGAAGTTCGGCATTAAGTTTCGCTTTACATTTGAAGAACAGCCATAAAGATAAATACTTTCGTCTTTGCTAAAAAGCGTAATTATTGCACCGAGCCAGTCTTCTTCATGCTTTGCAAGATACAAAGTGATTACAGGAACATCTTTTCCATTTTTAATTTCTTCCGCTGATTTCTTAAGAAGATCCTGATAATAAGATTTTGCGTGAACGGCAATGCCATCCCGTTCGGCAGTGATTCCATAAAGTTTATAGAAAATATCTAGATAATCTGCAAAGCCTTCATTGCCGCCATGAACACGGACGATTTCAACGCCTTTGCGGGCACTAAGATTTACATTGTAGCGCCACTTTGTTTTCATATTTGCAAGAATCTCTTCTTCGCTTGGCAAAAGATTAATCTGAGTTGAATCAGGCGGCTGAATATCAACAGAAGTCTTTTTTAGCTTTAGTTTATCTGCAAAAGCAATAACTTTTGTTCCTCGCACAAAAGAATCCCGTTCTTCCGGAGAAGGAAATTCAACTGCCGGGTCAAAACGGATGCAGATAGTGTTTTTAGGAAGGAAGGATTTAAAAGCCTTTCCAATTTCTGCAAGAAGATTTGTGAATTCGATATTTTGAGTTTCTGCATCCACTCCGCTCAAAGGCAAAGAAGGAAAAAGAGGAACATAAGCAAGGCTGAACATTCCATGCGCAAATGAACGAACCAGAACACAAATGTTTGCTGAGCCATTACACTGCCCGTTTCCTTTTGCATCTGCTTTTTCGTGAATCCATGAGACAGAAAACTTTTTGAATGTCCAGCCGTGATTTTCTTTGAATTCCGACCAGAATGCTGTCTGCTGAAAATATCCCGTATTTGTGCGGGATATTTCGTTAAGCTCTTTTATTTCTACCTTAAACATTATGAAACTGGTCCATTAATAGTTTTTTCAGTAGAAAGCGGTTTTCCAGCAGCTGTAAGATTCTTTCCGCCAATCTGAACAGTCTTATTATTGACCTTTATTTCAATCTGGAAGAAAGTATCTGCCTGAATTTCAGCAGGCTTTTCTGCATTTACATCATCGCCTTCAAGAACAACCTTTGTTCCAGGTTCTGCCCATGGAGCTGTAATGAGCTCTACGCATTCTTTACCGTTTTCGTCGTTGTAATCTGCTGCAAGAAGCATACCACGGCTTTCAATTCCCCGCATTTTGCGAGGTGCAAGGTTATCTGCAATGATTACATGTTTTCCAAGAAGGTCTTCTTCCTTAAGATATGGAACAAGTCCGCTCTGAATAACACGGTCAGTTCCAGAACCGTCATCAAGGTGTTCAACGTAAAGCTTGTCTGAATCAGGGTTTCTGTCAACTTTTACAATTTTTGCAACCTTAAGCTGAATATTCTTTGCAAAATGAGCAGGCTGTTCTGCTTCTGGCAGTACAGCTGGTTCTGCCTTCTTTTCCTGCTTCTTTTCTTTTTTCTGCTTTCCTTCTGCTTTTTCTTTGCGTTCTGCCTGGCTTCCGCTGAATTTTTCGCGGAATGCATCTGCTGTTTTCTGATCAAGCGGCGTAAAGAAAACGGCTGTTTCCCCTACTTTATCAAGGCCTTCTGTTTTTCCAAGGTCAGACCAGTTAAGTCCGCCTTCAACAGGGGCTTCGCCATAGCAAGGTTCAGAAATCTGTTTTCCAAGGTATGAAAGAATCTGTTCTGCATACTGAGGAATATATGGGTGAGCCATAATCATAAGGTCTTTGATTACATAGGCAAGGTTGTGAATAAGTTTTGCAGCGGCTTCAGGGTTTTCGTTTCGAGTTTTCCAAGGTTCGCCGTCCTGAAATGCCTTATTTGCAAGGTCAGAGATTTCAAAAATTTGATGGAACGCATCGCGGAGATTTGCCCATTCAAGATTTTTTGTGATTTTTGCTTCAAGTTCACGAACCTTTGACCACAATTCTTCATCAACTGGAGCATCCGGGATTTTTCCTTCGTAGTACTTGTTTACGAAAAGTAAAGTTCGGTTTACAAGGTTACCAAGGTTTCCAAGAAGTTCTCCGTTGTACTTTTCACGGAATTCTTTCCATGTGAACTGGTAATCCTGTTTTTCAGGGCGGTTGTAGAAAATATAGAAACGCCATGCGTCTGCTTTGATTCCAGTTTCAATTGCATCCGTTCCGAATACACCTACTCCGCGGCTTTTAGAAAATTTTCCGCTTTCGTAGTTAAGGTATTCTGTTGAACTCATGTGGTAAAGTTTTGTCCAGTTATGTCCTGAACCAAGCAAGGTACATGGGAAAATTACAGTGTGAAACGGGATATTGTCCTTTCCGATGAACTGGAAAAGGTCTACAGGGGCTTTATTCTTTGCTTCTTCGCTTTCTTCCGGAAGCCACCATGATTTCCAGTCAAAGCTTGTTTTTCCGGCCTTTACAAGTTCATTTGCAAGCTGTTTTGTAATCGAAATGTATCCGATTGGAGCATTGAACCAAACATAAAATACCTTGTTTTCGTAACCTTCTTTTGGTACAGGAATTCCCCACCTAAGATCACGTGTAATTGCGCGTTCGTTCAAACCGTCGCGAATCCATGCCTTTGTAATGTTAATTGCATTGTCAGACCATTTTCCTTCAACGCTGGCTTTGTTCATCCAGCTGTCCAGGTGTTTTGAAATTGAAGGAAGATCGATATAAAGGTGCTTTGTTTCTCGAACTTCTGGAGTGTTACCACAAGTAGCACACTTTGGCTCTTTTAGTTCTGTAGGATCGAGCAAAGAACCGCAGTCATCACACTGGTCACCGCGGGCCTTTTCAGAACCGCACTTAGGGCATGTTCCGTGAACATAGCGGTCTGCAAGGAACATATTACAGTGGGGACAGAAAAGCTGCTTATTTGTGTGTTCTTTGATGTATCCGTTTTTATCAAGGTCTTTAAAAAGTTCCTGAGTTATTTCTGTACATTCATCGTTAGAAGTACGACCGAACTTATCAAAATTGATATGGAACCAGTCGTAGATTTTTGTGTGTTCATTGTAGTAATAGTCGCAGAGTTCCCTTGGGGTCTTTTTCATTTCGATTGCGCGGGTTTCTGTGGCGGTTCCGTATTCATCTGTACCGCAGATATAAAGTGTTTCGTAACCACGGCTGCGGCAGAAACGTGCAAAAACATCTCCCGAAAGCATCTGAATCAAATTTCCAAGATGTGGAATATTATTTACATAAGGTAATGCTGATGTGATAAGTCGTCTATTCATAATAAGTGATTATAGTTTTTTTATATGGTATGGTCAAATATTTAGTCAGAACAAAATATTTAAATGCAAAAAAAAAAGCGGACTTTCCATATCGGAAAAACCGCCTTTACTAATAAACGAAGTCCGCCATCTGATTCTGGCAAAACCAATGGTAAAGCATCCAAGAACTTTACATCGTCTTAAAAAATTTATAATTTTTTAAATTTTATGCCCTGAACTGAAAGATCCCCTTCATCAGTCATATAAAGACCGAATTTTGAAACTACAGGACCAAGAGCCTGCTCAGATTTATAATATTCCTCGTAAGGAGTTTCTTTTTCCCCAATCAGAATTGATTTTGCAGTCAGAACTAATTTTTTTCCGTTTACAGAATATTCGCCTTTGATTTCAGCAAAAGAATCACGGGCTTTGTATACCTCAAGAATCTGTTCTGGGGTGATTTCATCTGCGAAAGTTTCTGCTTTGATAGCTTTTTCGGAAACTGTCTTTGAATACGTTCCGTCTTCATTAAAGCTGAAAACATTTGTCTGTTCAATATAAACTGAAGCAATATCAACAAAAGGATCATCTTGACCTGCAAGATCAGATTTTAATGTAACTGTTGATTTCCAATTTCCAAGAATATCCATACTATCTTTTTTTGCACATGAACTAAAAGATAGTACCATGCACACGGCAAGTGCCATACCTGTTATATTTTTTATTTTCATAATCATTTTCATTTAAAATAAGAAGAGCAGAAAATTTTCATTTTCTGCTCTTACTACTAAGTAACTGTTAATTACTCACCAGTTACTACAACTGTCTTCTTAACGATGAGGTTAAGGAGGTTGTAAGTTTTGATATCTACAGTAGCAACTTTTGTGATTCCGCCTGCTTTAGCAGCAGCAGCAGTACCACCGTTTTCACCCTGATCGAATGGAAGTGGGAGCTGTCCAGCCAAGTACATAGTTGTAACTTCTCCAACTTTGTCACCGATAGTGTTTGATGTAACCATGCATGGTTCTGTAGTTACACATGATGTTGCAGCGATTGCCAATGCAGCAGCTGCCAATGTAGAAACGATTACCTTTTTCACAGTAATTCCTCCGAAATGTTTTGATACTTAATTATAGTCATCAAGAATAAAAATTGTCAAGATTTTTTAAATTTTTTTTCACTTAATTTTTTTTCGCTTAAGTTGGCTCAAAATTGTAAAATTAATTGTTTTTTCCATCTCCATACCAGGAGCTAGTTCAATATCCCAGAAAAGAGTGCTTGAGAATGTCATGCTTGCAGGAACGAGTTCTCCGGATGTATATTCTGGCCGATTAAAAATAATAGGCACAAAAGAAAGACCGCATGATTCATTTGGTTCAAATACGAAAGTTATATTATTATCTGTATCGGTAAGCCATATCCCTTCTACATCAGAAAGCTTTCCTGATTCATTAAGGGCATAACTTGAAGATTTTGTATCGATTTCCTGCTTCATAGAGTCAGAAAGAATTTCAAGCTTGAAAGCATTAAAATCTTTCTGGTTAAAATTAGTCTGCGCAAAACTTGATTCAACTGCAAATTTTGCCTTGAGCGGCAGAGAACTTTCATTTTTCAGAATATATTGAATCATCATTCCGTTTGAATTTGGAATGAATTTCTTTTTCAGACTGATCGGATACTTACCTTTGTATAGTGCCGATGCTTCAAGGCAAATTTCAGAATGCTGTTCTGAAAACTTTGTTTCAGTATAAAGGTATTTTGAAAAAACGCCGGAACCGGCAGGTTTGTTTTCAAGATAAGCGTCAAATTCTGCATCATCAAAAATATGATCCAAAAACAACCCTCTGTCGTAATCGTCGGTAAAGCCTTCAAAATCCTGTGCACGGTTCAAGTTGTCTGCGAAATTTCCCGAATTCTGAAATACATCCAGTTCGCGGACTGCTCCTCCAATTTTTGATATTACAGCAAAATACCGGTTCTGTCGGCAGACATATTCCTTTAGGCCGGAATTTGAATAATCAAAAGAACTTATGGACTCCTTGAACGGACTGCATTCCCTCAGTATTTTTTCTGCTTCTGTAAGTTTTTTATAGGCCTGTTGTCTGAACGTTGAACTTACAAAAGCACCTTTTGAGGTACAAATAAATCCGTCTCCGTTCTGCGCTTCCCAGAGTTTTTCTCGGGCTGTATTCTTGCGGATTTTGTCTCCGTGGCTTTGTTGAACAAGCATACTTACATAAAGCATACGGTTGTACAGTGCATTACTCTGCGGATAAATCTGAAAGAAATCATATATTGTAATCGGATAGCGCTTATCCAGTTTTACAGATTCGTATGGCTTTATGCCCCATTGCGCAATATCACTGCTCATTCCGCTGTAAATATATGCTGGAATCCGGGCGTCTACGCTCTTTACAGCGGCCCCCGGAGTTAAGAGTTTCAATTCTGAATCACCGCTGTTCTTTGAAAATGAAATAAACTGTTCGAACCAGCCGGAATCAAGAAGAGTTACAAAATCCTCGTGGCTGAAAAATACTGATGCCGTTCTTGGACATTCCGAAAAATACGAAGGTATAGAGCGTGAAGATTTTTGAACCCTGCGTAAAACATCTTCGCAATAATCACTTGCCTGCATGGAAGCGGAAGGTTTTAACGACTGATATAAAGGCAGAATCGAAATAGATTTTCCTTTTTCAGACATGATAAGCGGTATAAATTTTAATTTTTCAGAAGGAATTAAAGATTCGTCCAAAAGAACATAATCCATTCCACAGGTACTAAAACTTGTTATGAGAGAATAATCCCATATGCTTCCGCAGGGCAGCACACCTCGTGGTCTTTTACCTGTAAGAAGCCGTATCTGGGACGTAAATTTTTCAATCTGACCGCTTCTGTCTAACGGTAGAAGAAGCGGAAAAACAGGATCATAGTAACCGCCGCCGATTATTTCAACCTGCTTGCGGCTTATCAGCTGCTTAATTATATCAACGAATTCAGGATATTTTTTTTGAATGAATTCCAGCTGCACTCCATTGAATGAAAATGCGATTTTAAAATCTGGATGAGCATAAAGGAACTTTACAGCCGGCTTATAGACAGACTGATAGTCCTTTTCAAAATGTTCTTCCTGAAAGGGGCCTAGACGAGAAGATTTTAAAATAAAACACAAATTCAACGAATTCATTATTTTTTCCGCAGTATTTTATAACAAGTTCGCCATAGTTTAAACCCTATTTTTGGTTTCCATGAAATTTTTTCTCTAGAAACAAAAGTTTTTTCATCAACAGGTTTTAAAGTTGCTGTATCGACAAGTTTTATAAGCCCTTTAGGACAGAACGGAAGGCATTTTCCACAACCAATGCACAAATCAGAAACTGATACTTTCCCGTTTAAAATATAAATAGCTTCTTGAGGACAAACAGAAATGCAGTCTCCCCTGCCTATACATGCATAACGAGAAGATTCGTCTTCTTCAAGACAGTCATTTATTGTTGCACAATTCTGTGCAGAAAAATATTTTTCAGAGAACCATTTTTTTTCATCAAAGTTTCCGACAGAATCAATAAAAGCTCTTGCTTTTACTTCAGATGCATAATTTCTATTGCTGAGCTTTTCAAATTTATATTCAAATCTAGAAAGAATTACATCATCATTAATTCCTGTCTGATTGATGACTGCCGGAATAAAAATCCGCAGCAAGAAATACAATAAAAGAGAAATTAATACAAGCAAAAAAATCAAAATAAGAATTTTCAGAATCATTAGGACTACCTGTTCCCCAGCCAAGAAATATTACCGATCGCAAGAATGGTTATTATAACAGCAAGTGAAATAAGAATCATGCTCTTTCTATTGCCATGAGGTTGAATATTTCCGACAAGCATAATTCTTTTTTTCAACGAATAAATAACAGGAATCAAAACTACAAATGAAAAAAACGAGCAGACGGAAATAATCATTACTTCGGGCATATTAAGGCTTTCGTTCAATGAAAGCAAAATAATCAGATATGAAAAACTGAATTCCGCAGTAACTTTTGAAGTTGTTATTCTGACGACTGTTTCAAGTATTGTTGAAATTATTAGAAAAACAAGCAGAGCTACCAAAGGATAAAAATCAAGGATATGCAGAGGAACGAGCAGATTGCTCATTATGAGCCATGTAAGGATGCATGAAAATAATATTGAAAACATAACTTTTGCAAGCGGCATAAAAAGTCCGTGCAAAGAATCAGAAAGAATGGTTGAAGTGTTAAGTCCTGCACCGTACAAAACGACAGAGGATGCAAAGAAAATATAATATATGGAAGTAAATAACATCTTATTCACCAGCCTTAATCAGAATGTGATATTTCTTTTCAAGATGAAGATATAGGGAAAGAAGCAGAGATGTGAGGATCAATGCCCCTGGGATAGTTGCAATAAAGCTCATTACTGATATTCCCGGATGATTGAATATAACTATTTCAATGTGTCTGCCTGCTCCGGGGAGCGATATTGTACCGTACCCAAAAATATCACGGATAAGAGAAAACAGCAGGATGTATCCAGCAAACAAAAATGTAAGAGGAAAATCTTTTATAAACGTTTCTTTAAGCGTTGAATCCGTTTTGTCCATCAAGAATACAGTTGTGAATGTTGAAATCGTCGGCAGGAACAAAAGAAAGCCCATCTGCAATGCAATTTCAGGCATAAAGAGAATCAGCAGATTCTTGAAAATGAGCGTAAAATAAACAACAAACAGAAGCATACAGAACTGCATCAGTTTGTGTAACTTAAGTTTTTTCATAAGAGCCTTGAAGAGAATTCCAAAAAGCATAAGAAGGAATATTTCAACGGCAAAAATTATACCACACACAAGGCGTCCTGGGGCAACTATTACCATAGAACAGGTTGCTGCCATATATACAGAAACGGCTTTTTTTGTCATTTTACTCTGCCTCCTTCTGCAAGTTTTACAATATCAGGAATACGGCGGGTCCATTGAATTATGCTGGAATCTGACATGCCCTGATCAAGCAGTTTTCTTATCTTTCCGGTCACAGATGAATAGCCTATAAACTTGACGCCATCATTCTTATTATAAATATAGACAGCCGGAATATGTCCATAAAGCGTTGCGCTACGTATTATTATTGCATAGTTTTTTTCAACAGAATCCTGTTTTCTGAGTTCATATAAAGCTGCACTGGATGACATTGGAGAATTCAAGTATATTTTCTTTCCAAGAATCCATTTTTCCGTAGTTTTTTCTGTAAGAACAGACTGAATTGAAACCTTAAGTCCTTCGTCCCATGATTTTTGAGAAAGCCTTATAAGTCCGAATAGAGACATAAAGAAAAAAAAGATTATTCCAATAAAAATTCCAAATTCCCGCCAGAATTCTTTGGTTGTAATTGTATCAGTTTCCATTTATGAAAAGCCTCCCCTTTATTTCTGAGTCTTCTTTCTGCATCATTTCAAGGCTATGTCTTAAGCTGCAACGTTCAAAATAAATTTCCACTTGCTGGATTAGAATTGAACATACATTTGCAACGAGAACCGTAAAAACCGCTCCACATGAAGAAGTTCCGCACCCGGCAATAAAGAACATTGCGATAGCAGTAATAAATGCATATGCTGTTTTTCCAATAACGGTGCATGGAACTGTGCCGTTCCAATTTATAAGAAAGAATGCCGTAAAAAGTGTTCCGCTGGTAAGAAACGCCAGAAGTATATCCCCTTGAAACATCAGGCCACTAAAAAAGAAAGGTGAAACAACTCGAATCAATATTGCGTATACAAAAAGAAAAACACCCGGAATTATCATGTCAACAAAATTATCACTGAATAATATTATTGAAGAAATTAATGTAATAAAATTGAATCTGAATGCTGGAATAACAGAATTTGTATCCCATAACATCGAAATATAACCTTCCGGTACAGAAACTTTTAACCAGGAGAAAACTGTATCATTAAAAAAATCTGTGATTGCAGAATCAAAATGATATACAGGAACAATGCCGTTTTCTATAAGTAAAAGAGAAGGATTTCTGGATGCAAAAGAATCAAATGGCAGAAGAAATCCTGGAAACAGATCGGCTCCGACAATCCAAAGTATGATTACAGTGAACATACACGGATTTATCCAGGCATAGGCAAATCCACCAAAAAAGTCTTTTAGTATAAGCATTGTAAAGAATACAACAAGGAACACTGCAACCACTGGATAATCCTGAGGAATCAGCATTCCGCAAAGGATTCCCTGGACTGCAGCGATCAAAAAAGGATATAGATTAGTATTTCTGGTATTTTTTGTGAACAAGACCCATAAAAAATCTGCAAGAACCGACGCGGTCATTGAAGCAATCACAACAAAAAATGCCTGATAACTTTTTGCCAGCAGCAGCATTCCCATCTGCAGGAATAAAAGTATAAGCATTTTTACAGTCAGGCTGTAAAACGAAAAATTTATATACGAATACGGGCGAAGAAGAAATCTTCTCCTTATTTTAGTGTCAGCCATTCTTTGCTCCCATGTCTGAAGAATCTGAAGATATGTTTTTTCCGGCAGAAATTATCTGCATAAGCGGAATACGTGCAGGACAAACTGAATTGCAAAGTCCACATGCAATACAAAATGTCGAAGATGAAATAAAATCTGCCGATGCTGCTGCTCCCCCGGAAAGGTGACGAACGATAATATCCGGACTAAGATGAACAGGACAAGCCCTATGACAATTTCCGCATCTTAAGCAAAAACTCTGAGTTCCTGTCTGAACAGGAGTCTTTGATGCCGAATTAAACGTTATTGACTTTACATACCGTGTAACCGGAACTGAAAGACTTCCTGCAGAAAATCCTGTAATAGTGCCGTTCACAATTATAGATTGCGGAGTTTTCAGAAATCCCCCGCATTGTTCTGCAATAGATTCAAAAGTCGTTCCTACTGCAACCTTTATGATTCCTGTAGCAGGGAGGCAGTCTCCATTTACAAGAATATATCTGTCAATGACCGGCATATTTTTAGAAATGCTTCTATATAATTCAAGGACAGTCGAAGCATCCATATAAAGGTCATATTTGCATATTGAATCAAAAGGTTTCTCTTTAAATGTTTTCTTTACGGCATGACATATTTCAACTGCATAGGTTGAAGGAAACATTTTTTCGTCTATGCGCAGCATACAATGAGGAACAGAAATTGCATCAAACGAAGATCTGTAGTCAGTTTTTTTGTCTGTAACAAGTATTACGCCGTCTGCATTTATCATGAATGCAGCGATTTCTATTCCCTTACAAATTTGTCCAGAATAAGTTGTACTGAGCACAGAATCTATAAGTCTGGAAGGATCATCATCTACAAGGCGCACAATTAAAAGCCTGTGCCTATGATGAGCAACTTCTTTCATTTCTTTTGCAAGGCTTACGGGGTCATCTGAAATAAATGTATTCATAAGCCCGTAATCTTCTATCATTCTTATAAGAATTGCTGGAGAATAAGCCTTATAATCATGTTCTTTGATAATTTTACCGAGGTAAGAAAATTGTCCCCTTAGAGAAATTTTTACAACTTCTCCGATTTTTCCGTCAGGCATATTTTTCAATTCGCGCTTTTCTACAATACCAGGAATAGAAGAATATGCTGTTCCGCCAATGCGTTGACCTTCCTTTACGACATCTCCAGGGTTTACAATGCAGTCTTTGTTTCCTTTATCTAAAGCTATATACACAGAGGAAGGAACAAAACCGTTAACAATTTTTTTATAGGCGTCTTTTTTTACGGTATGAATATATGGATATTTCTTCACTGTCGTGTCTCCCGCCATTTATTTTTTTTATAATTACGGATACAGAATATACCGGGAACCAGCATTGCTATTACGAGCAGAATACACATAAACACGCTTACTCCGCTGCTTCCCGCACCAGAATAGCCGGCTCTGCCGGTATAACCTTGTTTTTTCAGCATGGATTCTATTGAATTATACGAAAAATCGTCTATAGAGTTAAATGAATCTTTTCTAAAAGAGTCGTCATAAGTGATAGAATTTACAGATTTTTCAATTTTTCCATTTTTTTCTGTATAGCGGGGAAAAACCACCGTCTGCCCTTTCTGAGTTTTTGATACCTGCATTTCGTTAAGAGATCGATAAGGAAATGTCAGCGCGGACCATCGCCATGAATTAAAATCTTCGAGTCCGGGAAGTTCTCTGCCGGACGAATTTTTTGAAGGTAAAAGAATTCCGCTTCCAGCAGAAGTTTCCATGATCGAAACATTTTTAAGAGAAAGAACAGCGGATACAAAAATAAGAAATGTTCCTGCAAGGCAGCTTATTACTACAAAACGGTTCGTGTTTGTCATAAGATTAATCATGGATGCCGGCCGGATAAGCACCGGTCGAAATGAATAGCGATATTCAAAAATAAGGCATACTTCAAAATATATATATGCAATTGCAAGCACATCTATTGGAACAAGCAAAAACAGGAAACCGAGTTTTAGTCCTGTAAGAAAAACAATCAGCACTGGGGAAAATACAAACATGATGACAGCCATAGAAGACTGAAGCTTTCTTACGGCTCCGTCCCTGTTCCAATAACGGAGGCAGATAAACATTGCCGTCATAAAAATGCAGCATGCAGAAGCTACGGAATAAAACGGCATTTTAAATGTAAAGAACACCGGAAAAAAATTGAGCATGGCAGTTAAAATTCGTCTTGGAGAGAACCACACCTGTAAAATTGCAAATACAAATATGACTAAAATGCTCATCCACGGGCAGGCCGAAGAAGAATTGATTCCTGCGGAAATATTCATGGAATTTAATTTTTTCAATACAGCAGGAATGCAATTATCAGAACTGTCCGGTATATAATAAACTGAATATGAGCGGCTGAAATCAAAGAAATAACCTTTTCTCTTTTCTAAATAACCGTTTGCATCTCCATTTCCGAACATATATTCCGGGGAAAACTCAGAGACATTAAGGGGAACTTTCTGATTCCTGAGACTTATATAATCATTGCAACCATATTCTTCCAAAGTTTTTTCTATGATCTTGGAATCTTGAGAAACCGGCAGATACATAACTGTATAACCGTTCCACAATCTGGAAGCAGGCATAACTCTGAAAATCTGCATTAGAAAAATAGAGACAATTATTATAAATACAGGCAAAACAAACTGTTTAAAATACTTCATATTAGAATACAGAGTACGCCAATCCTATAAAGAACCCTAGCAGGCAGCCGACCGTAACTTCCATAGGTGTATGACCATTAACTTCTTTGATTGTATTGTAGTCAAGAATACTTTTTTCCCTAAGAGTCTTTCCTATTTCGTTGATTTTTCTAGCCTGAATACCACTTGACCGGCGTACACCAACTGCATCCCTTATTGTAACCATAAAGAAACAGAACGTAAGAACAAAAATATCAGAATCAATGCCATTTCTGAATGCAATTGAAGTAGCAAGAGCTGCAACAAGAGCTGAATGGCTTGACGGTAAGCCGCCGGTTTTCCAAATCAAACTTTCGATCAACTCTCCAACACTATGAATGCGTCCGTAAAGAACGGCTATTACAGTCTTTATGAATTGCGCACAGAACCAGCTTGATATGCAGGCAAGAAATACCGGATTAAATAAGAGTAATATAAACTGATTTCCTACAGCATCAAACATAAATACTATTGTATCATTTTCATCTTATTTTTACTAGTAGAATCTGTAAATGCAAATGGAGTATATCCGAATGCATGCAGGCATCTTGCTGTGCAGATAAATCAATTTTATAATAAGAGCATGAACTTCACGGAATTTTACGCTTCTGCGGATGACAACGACAGGCGGTTGGACAGAATATTAAGAAAATTCATTTCACAGGAAGCGCTGTCTGGAATCTATTCATCAGTAAGAAAAGGTCTGATAAAAGTCAATGGAAAAAAAGCAGAGCCAGGAAAGCATGTTTTTGAAGGAGACTGTATAAGGATTGCGGAATTTCTTCTTGAAAGTAGAAATTTAGAAAAAACAAAAGGCTGCATTTCTCCATCGTCTGAACAAAAGGCTTCTGCAGCAGAAATTTTAAATTCAGTTGAATTGCCTGAAATTATATTAAAAACAGAAGACATTCTGATTCTTAACAAACCTTATGACATCACCGTGCAGGGAAAAGAAAATTCGCTAAACAAAAGCGTTGAATTTTTTTTCAGAAATGAGCATAAAAACAAATCTCTTTCATTCAATCCTGGCCCCTTGCACCGTCTTGACAGAAAGACCACTGGTGCAATTGCATTTTCTATGAGCCTTAGGGGGGCCAGATGGTTTTCTGAAGCTATAAAAAATCATGAAATAAAAAAGAACTACATAGGAATACTGCAGGGAAAACTTTTACAGCAGGAGTATTGGAATGACAATATAGAACGAGAATACGATGCTGCAAAAGTATTTCAGACAGTTAAGGCCGGAAATACCGGAAAAGAAGCCGTTACAAGGGTGATTCCTCTTGGCTACGGAAAGCACAACAAAACAGATTATACGCTTGCAAAATTCTGCATAGAAACCGGACGTACGCACCAGATCCGTTCTCAATCTGCCCTCCACGGCTACCCGCTTCTGGGCGACACGGCCTACGGCGGAACAAAAATTGAATTAATAGAATATTTTCTTCATGCTTATGAACTTTATTTTCCAAAAAACAATCCTTTGGCACTTCCTGAAAAAATAAAAGCGGAGGTTCCAAAAGTTTTTGCAAACTTTTTAAAAACAACAATGCAAGATTATGAAAAATGCGTTATAATATAGGTATGGGTAATTTTCTTGAAGACATTGCAGCCTCATTTAAGCCGGTAACAGTATTCGCTCTTGTAGGAGAAAGCGGCACCGGAAAAAGTTTCAGATCAAAACTTCTCGCAGAAAAATATAAGATTGACGCTCTTATAGACGATGGACTTCTTATTCAAAATGATAAGATTCTTGCAGGGCATTCTGCAAAAAGGGAAAAAACTTACATGGGAGCTGTCAGAGTTGCACTGTTCGATGATAAGGAACACCGTGACGAAGTTGCAAAAGCCTGGAAAAAAGCCCACATAAAAAAACTTCTCATTCTTGGAACTTCAGAAAAAATGGTAATGAAAATTGCCACTCGCCTACAGCTTCCTCAACCGCAGAAAATAATTCACATTGAAGATATTGCAAGCCGTGAAGAAATTGAAAAAGCTATAAAATCGCGTCAAGTAGAAGGAAAGCACGTGATTCCGGTTCCATCGATCGAAATCAAGCGAAGCTACCCTCAGATTTTTTCAAATTCCATAAAACTTTTTTTCAGGAACAAAAACCTGTTTAACAAGGGGCAGTCTGACGGAAGGATGTTCGAAAAATCAATTGTCCAGCCGGAATTTTCCAAAAAAGGAAGAATAGAAATTTCAGAAGCAGCCCTTACACAGATGGTTATGCATTGCGTAATGGAATGTGACAGTGCCGTAAAAGTAAAGAAAATGACCATAAAAACAGACAGCCGAGGCTATAAAATCATCATTATGATTGATGTACCGTTCGGTACTCAGTTGACCGGCAAAATTCATAAAATGCAGAAATACATAATTGATAAGATCGAAAGCTATACCGGCATTCTTATCGAAGAAGTAAGTATTTGCATCGATAAGATTACCGGCACAGAGTTTAAATAGCTTCAGTTACAGGAACTTGAATTTCTGAAACCTTAGGCTTTTCTTTTTTGCGGGGCCGTTTATTTTTTGAAGGGGTTTCAGAAACAGCATTCACTGATTTTTCAGCGGGGGTCTTCTTTTTTCGCGTTTTTACAGGAACTCCCAGTTCAACAAGAACTGATTTTATCGCAAACTCAAGTTCCGTACGCTGAGGATTCATAGGAAGAACGAAATTTCTGCATTCACGCCATGTTTTTGCATAAAGCTCTGCATAAGGAGTGTGAGTCTCAAGTTCTTTTTTCCAGTCTGTAAGATTAAGGATAAAATCGCGGATCATAAAAATAAGCTTTTGACCAAGACGAGCATCAGGCTCTGATTTAATAAGCTCATCAAGCTTTTTCATATTTTCCATGTAGCTGGCTTCAAACTTTCTGTCTTCATACATTATGCCGGTTGCCGCAGGCTGCAAAGACATATACAAATCAGTGTCCAGAGCCTCTGAAATGATCGCATAGGAATTACCGCTGTTTATTATCTTTAAAAGTTCTTCCGTAAGTCTTGAAGGACTGACCTGAGCAAGAAGCCCTGCGCTCTGGCGGATCTTTCGGCGCATTCTGAAAGACATCTTCGATTTTGTTTTTGCTGAATATTTTATGGCGCGCAGCATACGAACCGGATCTTCAATAAAAATGCGATCCAATGGAATTACAGGTTTCAGAATTCCCTTTTTTATATCTTTTACACCGCCTACATAGTCAATTACATGTTCCTGAACAGGATCATAATAGAGCGCATTCATAGAAAAATCGCGTCTGAGGACATCTTCGTCAATCGTACCGAATTCATTACCTACAGAGCCGCTTGCATTTGAGCGGAACGTACTTACTTCATATATTTTTTCGCCAAACACAACATGGACAATACGGAATCGCTTTCCGATTATGCGTGAATTCCTAAAAATCTTTTTTATCTTTGTAGGAGTTGCATCAGTTACAATGTCAAAATCTTTAGGAGAATTCCCCACAATAAGATCCCTTACAGCTCCACCGACAAGATAGGCATGAAAACCTTCATTTCTAAGCCGGTCTATAATCTGCAGTGCTTCAAAATCAATGCGAGATTTTGGAATATTATGCTCATCTTTAGTATAAACGAGAGCCTTTTTTACAGGTCTCCCGTTTTTATCAGTTCCGTAACGTATTAACACAATGTGTAGAGTTTATTACAGAGACGTATTTTTTTCAATCCAATCAAACAAATCTTGAACAACCTTATCTGAATCATCCTCATTGAGAATCTCATGGCGGTCACCTTCATAACGGTTGAACTGGACTGACTGAATGCCGTTCTTTATATAGCGTTTTATCAGGCGTTCTATTGATACTCCGTATTCGCCTACAGGATCGTCCGATCCGGAGGCAAAAAGAATCGGAAGGTTTTCTGGAATCTTTGCAATGTTTTTTGCATTATGAATCTGGCATAACCCTCTTGCCATGTCATTGAAGAAGCCGACTGTTTCTACTCCGCCACACCAGGAATCGTTCTGATAAAGCATAAGGTTGGCATCGCTTGAACACAGCCATGAAAACTCATGGGATTTATTCTTTACGCGTGAATTGTATCCTGTAAATGCAATGTTCTGGATAAATTTTGACTTTCTGTTCTTTCCAAAAAGACCTGCAATTCCGGTTATAAGGCAGCCTATGCGGGCAAGTTTCTGCTTTCCGGAAGATGCAATAAGAATGCAGCCATTTATTTTGGTTCCATATTTTTCAATATAATTTTGTGCGACAAATGAACCGAACGAATGCCCCATAAGGATGATTTTTTTATCAGGATAATCATTCTTAATTTCATCAATAATTTCTGCAAGATCAGAAGTAATTCTGTTAAATCCGTCTCTGTCGCTTAATTTGCCGAAACAGCCGGTTCCGTTCTGTTCTGCCAGTTGTGCCGTTTTTCCATGGCCCCGATGGTCATGCGCACTGAAAACATAACCGTTTTCTGCAAATACAGAACCTATTCTGTCATAACGCAGCGCATGTTCCAGCATACCGTGGCTAAAAACCACTACAGCCTTTATTTCATCTTCATTTTCAGGAATCCAGCGGTTTACCGCAATCTCTGTACCATCGTTCATTTTCTGCATGAACCTTTCTGTCTGCATAAACAACACCTCTCTTATTATTGAAAAAAAATCAGCAAATTGATTAAAGTCCATTCTTTCAAATCCAAAAATCTGCTAAAATAAAACGGACTATGGAAACTATTATAACAGATAAAATGGTATTTGGGGGAAATTGTATAATAAAAAACAGCGGTAAAACCGTTTTTGTTCCATTCGCAATTCCCGGAGAGAAACTTGAAATAGAAATTACATCTACGAAAAAAGATTACGACACTGCAAAGATCATTAAAATTGTAGAACCGTCTCCTGCCAGGGTTAATCCAGTCTGTCCATTTTATATGAAATGCGGCGGATGCAATATGATGCACATCTCAGAAGAAGTACAGAAAAAACTAAGGAGCGGAATTCTAAAGGACTGCTTTGAAAGAAACGGTATAGAAGTACCGGAAATAAACGTAATCAGCGGATCGTCATATAATTACAGGGCAAGGTTTCAGTTGAATGACGGTGGACTTTCCGAAAGATCAAGCAACAGCACGATTCCAATTGAAGAATGCAAGATAGCGGAGCCTGGTATAAATGAATGGCTTAAGGCAAATCCTGCCAGTTTGCGCCCAAAAGGAAGATGCCATTTGTTCAGCAGTGAAAAAGTTGTTTCTGCCGGTGGAATTCCCGGCGTAAAATTTGCATTTTCGGCAGAACAAAAGGAACAGAAAGATAATTTTCATGAACTGAAAAAAAAGAACAAGAATATTAAGCAGACAAAAAAAAGATATTCCGGCACACAGCTTTCTATGCAAGATATAGTGACCGTAAATCTGCTTGGTAAAAACATAAGTTTTGATGTAAGGGGATTCTTTCAGTCAAATCTTGATGTTCTGGAAAAATCAATAACAGAAATATGCCGGGGACTTACTGGTACAAGCGTGCTTGATATGTATGCAGGTTGTGGAACATTCAGTGTATTCCTTTCAGACTATTTTAAGAAAGTCACTCTTGTGGAACATAATAGGGACGCACTTGTTTTTGCAGAACAGAATCTTATCGGAAAAGCTCATGAATCATACGGTCTGAGCGGCGAAAAATGGGCAGAAGCAAATAAAGACACTTATTTTGATGCAGTCGTAATTGATCCGCCCAGGAGCGGAATGGAAAAAGGCGTAAGGGATTATTTATGCCAGTCAAAGATCCCTCAGATACGCTCTGTTTCCTGTGATCCTGCAACTCATGCAAGGGATATTGCAGCTCTGATAAAAGCAGGATACAAGCTAGAGCGTCTTTATCTTTTGGATTTTTACCCTAACACAAGTCATATAGAAAGTCTTGCAGTACTTACAAAAGAAGCTGAATAAAAAATGCAAAAACTGCTGAAACTTTCCGCATTTCTGCTTCTTCTTCCCCTTCTTACCCCGTCCTACGCAACGGGCACAGAACGTCTTTCTTCAGAAAGTGCCGGCTGGACTGCGGTAATGAGCGGAAAAGCATTGTGCCGCCCATGTCAGACATCCTATGGATTCGCCGTTCTTACCGATGCAAAAATGATCAGTGCCTGTACGGACAGCGGCAGAATTTTATGGGAGCGTTCCGTGCCAGGACATCCGGAACCGTTTCTGACTGTATTTTCAAGCGATTTTCTTCTAAGTGTTTGTGATCAAAAAAAGCTTTCACTTATCAATCCCAGCGGACTGACTCTTTGGACTGTAAAAGTCCCTTTTGAAATTACCAATTCCCCGTTACCCGGAAGAGACTGCCGCATCTTCGTCAAGGGAAAAAAACATATTGCATGCTTCGGCATAAACGGAGTATGCAAATGGATTCTGGAAACAGAACCTCTGAGGCCAGAAAATCTTTTTGAAATGAACGACGGTTCTCTGATTGCATTTCTTACTGTAGAGCCCGACGGAAAAACTGCAGCAATAAGAGTTGATCCTTTTGGCGAAATAAAAGAATCAATAACTTTTTCAGGAAAAATTATAGCCGCAAAATCCTCAGAACAGGGGCTTCTTCTATATTTTGCGGCCGGAGCTGCAGGAATGTGCGTAATAAGGGATGGAACGGCTTCTACAAAATGGACAATTCCTGCAGCAGACAAAGCGTTCCGCAATACTGCATCAGAAAGTTCCAGCGAATTTCTTGAACTTGGCGGTACTAAAGGCGCTCTTTTTACCACTGCTTTTCAAAACACAAGAGCAATAATATTCAGTATGAATGACGGACTGGTAAGTGATTTTTTTGACATTCCTGAATCATTAAAAAACAGGATGCTTGTTTCTGCTGCAAATGATGGAAAACAAATATTGTTCTGTGGAAAAAAGAATGCATACCTATATGAAATCACAGGCACGGAAATATGGAAGGCTGATTTTCCTCATAACGGAGACATATTTTCGAAATGGAATCAGCTTTTTATGACTCAAAAAAATAATCTTGTAATCTGCAGTACAAACTGGGCGATGGCAGGATTCAGAATCAACCAGAACGTTTCTAAAAAGCAGGCAAAGATGGCGGCGCAAAAAAAAGGCTATGAATCCTATTACTTCTCTAATAAAGAACAGCTTGCATTTCTTGACTATTCAGATAAAATTCCCAATACAATGACTGGATATGACAGAAAAAAACAGCTTTTGCAGGGAAATTACGGCTCAAAAGAAATAGAATTTGTTTCCGGTCTTGCAGATTTTTGCAATGCATACAGAACTTTTCAGATGCAGTCCGCCTCCCGGCCGAATCTGGTACAAAAATCAGTTTTTGAACGTGACACTTCAGGCGTAGAAAAAGCACTGCTTCAGCTTAGCGCATTCGGAACAGACTTTTTTATAAAGGATCTTGCTGTAATAATCAGAAGCGAAAAAAACACAGCTCTGCTGGCAGCCGCCCTGAAAAGCGTTTCTGAATGCGGTTTTGATCCAGAATCAAAAATCCTTAATGCAATTGATCTGAGAGTCCAGAATCTTCCTGCAGCAAGCGACGGAGTTCTTATTATTCTGTGCGATGCAGTCCTTGAAATCTGCCGTTTTATGGGCCGCCCTGCTTTATACAGTCACGGAATGGATATACTTAACGTACTTCTTAATCCTCAATACAGTACTAATGTACGGGACCGGGCAAGGGAAACGTTGAAAAAAATCGCGGCAATAAAACTCTGAAAATTCATTTTTTTATGTATGTGCACGTAGAAAGTGATGATACGCAAAATGCAGCGGCTGAGTTGCGACTAGTTCAACAACCAAGCCCGTCGACTTGTAAGAGCGCTAAGTATACTACCTCATATCTGTTGCATAAATGGTCATTTCGACAAGTTCAGTAACCACTCATGTACCACCCTTCGTCCAGTCTTCAGGGACCTCTCAATTAAAATTAAAATTCTTCTCCAAAAAGTAATAGACTTTTGAAAGTTACATTATATAATAGAAACTATGAAGAGAATTATATTTTTTATCCAATTTTTTATTCTTACGGCATTTATAATTTCTGCCGTTGAAGTAGATAAATCTGAGCTTCAGAGTGCCGGCTCTGACGAAACAATTGTATTCATAAATTACACAGGACCTCATTCAAAGATTGACTCCCTTGCAAGCATCAAGGGAATCGGATCATCAATGGGATCCGAGATTTCTAAAAACACTGAAAAATCAGCAAGAAGCGGAAATTCACGCTACTCTGTAATCCACGCTGTAGATCCCTCAGAAAAATCAAAGCTTGATGCAGATATAATCATAATCGGAAGCGAAGCAACTGTAGACCACATAAATAATCTGCGCCACATAATTGCAGCATATCTTTCTTCTGCATACGGGTATTCAGAAAAGGACGCAGAGACGCTCTCTGTATTCATAACGGTTTACAATGCAGTTTACCGTGGAAAACTTGCTGACTTTCAAAACAAATACAAGAAAATAGTATCAGACAGTCTTTCGGCTTCAAGATGCGGCCTTTCTGTAAACTATAAGGACTGGCCGGGCAGCAGCCAGATCGTAATTCCACTTTTTGATGTTACAAACGGCGGGTTAAGTACGATCGATACATCTGTAATAAGCGATTCTCAGGTTGTTAAACACATGCAGGAAGATGACGACAAAAACATTGAAAGCCGAAAGGATATGGTTGACATAAAGGAACGCGAGGCCGAACAGGCAACAGAAAAAGCCCGCGATTCACAAAAAAATGCCGTTCAGGAACAGAAAAAATTGAACGACGAAAAAGAAAAGACTGCCGAAGCTCAGAAAGAAGCTCAATCCGCTCAAAAGGATGCTGAAAAAGCAAATCAGGAAGCGGAGGAAGCACGTGCTCTTGCAGACGCAAACCCTCAGGACAAAGAACTTCAGAAGGATGCAGAAGCAAAAGAAGCAGAGGCCGAGGAAAAGCGGAATGCAGCCGAAGAAAAGATGGAGGCTTATCAGGAACAGAAAGCTGCAGAAGAAAAACAACAGAAATCTGCTGAAGAAGCAAAGCAGACAGCCTCAGAACAACAGGCCGTTGCAGACAAAAAAACTTCAGAAGCTCAGTCTGAACGCAAAGAAATCGCAAAAGACCAGCAGGAAGTTATTAAACAGGAAATTGCAAATGCCTCAGCCCCTTCTGCCTATGCAATCCAGCTTGTAGATGAATCAGCCCTTCTTTCTGGTCTTGTTAAGATTAATACGAACACTGGTGATGTTATAAAATCAAGTCCTGTAAAAGTTATCCGTAACAGAACAATGTACAAAGCCGGGGACAATTTTATAGCCATTGCCGGAGAAAACAGCGGAAACGGAGCCGTAAAGCTTGTGCTTCTCTCTTCTGATACAATGGAAATTACGAAGGAAAGCAATGAAACTGCGGCTGAAAAATCCGTCCTGATTCAGGATGGAAACGAATTCTACTGCGTTATTCAGGACGGAAGTGACTGCTATCTTGCAAAATATGATCAAGAACTGAATCTTAAGCTGAAGTCTTCTTCAAAAGTAAAGGCTGCAACTCCGATAACAATTTCAGGACAGCACATAATCGTTTCCGGTGCATCAGGCGGTATTCTTCTTTTGGAAAAATCAGATCTAAAAGAAACTGTAAAATAAATAAATTTTTTAAAAATCGCGTATATGCTGTTGACACAATATAATGTTATTTGCTATATTATGTACATCGCAACGCGATATGGACGGTTAGCTCAGCTGGTACGAGCGTCTGGTTTACACCCAGAATGTCGGGAGTTCGATCCTCTCACCGTCCAAGAAAAAGGACTTCAACGTAATGAAGTCCTTTTTTGTTTTAAATTTATTCATATCAGAGTTCTCCGCCATGAAAGGCCAATAAATAAGCAAAATTTAATTTTTCTTTATTAACATAAAATAGAAAACACGATATACTAACAATGATACCGTTATAGTTGGGACATTTTTTGTCTTTGAGGGAACTTAACGGCACTTTGTGTTAAGGAGACACGTACTTATGTCAAACAAAATTACTATTATTGGTGCAGGACAGGTTGGTTCAACTATCGCTTTCGCACTTACTTTAAAACAGCTTGCTTCGGAGATTGTTTTAATCGACATCGCAAAGGACAGAGCTATGGGAGAAGCCATGGACATTCGTCAGGGTACTCCTTTTATCGGGCCTGTTTATATCCATGAAGGCGATTACGCTGACGCAAAGGACTCTGATATCGTTGTCCTCACATCTGGTGTTGCAAGAAAACCAGGACAGTCTCGTCTTGAACTTGCCCAGACAAACGTAGACATTACAAAATCCATCATACCTCAGATCACAAAGGTTGCTCCTGATGCACTTTACGTTATCGTTGCAAATCCAGTTGATATCCTTACATATCAGTTTGTAAAAACTTCTGGAATTCCTGCAAATCATATTTTCGGAACAGGAACTATGCTTGATACAGCTCGATTCCGTGCACGAATTGCAGAGAACTATCATGTTGCACAGGAAAACGTTCACGGCTATGTATTCGGTGAACACGGTGATTCTTCGTTTGTTCCGTGGTCTTTGGCTAACATAGGTTCAATTCCTGTTGACAACTACGCAAAATCTTATAATGGCGAAAAGCTTCCGACTTTCGATAAAAATGATGTTGAAGACTACATCAGAAAGTCTGGCGGAATTATCATTGCTGCAAAAAAATGCACGAACTATGCTATCGGTGTAACGACAGCAACTTTGTGCGAAGCATTGAACTATGACACAGATTCTGTTCTTACAATTTCTTCGTTGCTCGACGGTGAATACGGAATCAAAGATGTATGTCTTTCTATTCCTACTGTTATCGGCGGAAAAGGAATCAAAGGTAGAATTGAAGCCCCTCTTACAGACGCAGAAGTTGCTTCATTGCGCCACAGTGCAGACTGTTTGAAAGATGTAATCAAACAGGTAAATTTCTAATATACATAACATCCCGAACTAGTTTCGGGATCTTTTTTATATATACTGCTTCTGAACTTGTTTCAGGGGTTGCATGACACAAAACAAGGAAAATCAAATGGAATACAAAATTGAACATGACTCAATGGGCGAAGTAAGAGTTCCTGCAGACAAATATTGGGGAGCTCAGACAGAACGTAGCCACGAAAATTTTGAAATCGGCGTTGGAATCGAAACTATGCCTCGTGAAATCACAAAGGCATTCGGCTATCTAAAGAAAGCAGCTGCCATGGCAAACAATTCCCTGAAGTCTGAAAAAATGACTGACGAAAAACTCAAGGCAATCAGTCAGGCTTGTGATGAAGTGATCAGCGGTTCTTTGAACGATCACTTTCCTCTTGTTGTATGGCAGACAGGTAGCGGTACTCAGAGCAACATGAACGCAAACGAAGTTATTGCAAATCGCGCAAACGAAATTGCAGGAAAGAAGCTCTGCCACCCTAACGATGACATCAATATGAGCCAGTCTTCAAACGATACATTCCCTACTGCCCTTCATATTTCTGCAGTATGTGTAATTGAAGACAAGCTTATTCCCGCAATTGATACTCTTGTTGCTACTTTCAAGCGTCTTGAAAAAGAAAACGAAGGAATTGTAAAGTCCGGACGTACTCACCTTCAGGACGCCGTACCTATTTCTTTTGACCAGGAAATCAGCGGATGGAGAACATCTATCGAACGCGATAAGGAAATGCTTCTTTCAAGCCTTCCATACCTTAAGCAGCTTGCTCTTGGTGGAACTGCTGTAGGAACTGGTCTTAACGCACCTAAGGGATTTGATACAAAAGTTGCAGAATGCGTATCAAAACTCACTGGAAAAGACTTT
>JAFOSK010000054.1 GCA_017392945.1 Treponema sp. | reverse complement strand
TTACACTTCACGCAGCTATGAAGCTTAGAAGTCCCGAGTATAATGATGCGCCTGCAATGAAGAGAAATGCCAACTCTCTTCGCGAGGAGATTAAAAAGCTCGGTGACGTTAATGTAGGTTCAATTGAGGACTATAAGGAGATATCCGAGCGTTATACCTTTATGAACGGCCAGCGTGAAGACTTAATCAAGGCTGAAGCCAATCTTGTATCAGTTATCGAAGAACTCGATACCGGCATGAGAAAGCAGTTTACCGAGAGATTCGCTCAGATTCAGAAGGAATTCGATAAGGTATTCAAGGAGCTTTTCGGAGGAGGAAAGGGAACGATTCTTCTCGATGAGACAGGAGATATCCTGGAATGCGGAATTACAATTAACGCACAGCCGCCCGGCAAGAATGTTCAGAACATGATGATTCTCTCCGGTGGAGAAAGAGCGCTTACAGCAATCTGTCTTCTTTTCGCAATACAGAATCTTAAGCCGTCACCGTTCTGTCTTCTTGACGAGATAGAGGCTGCACTTGACGATTCCAACGTAAGCAGATTCGCAAAGTATCTTAACAAGCTTACCAAGAATACCCAGTTTATAGTTATTACGCATAGACGTGGTACAATGTCGGCAGCTGACAGATTATACGGTATAACCATGCAGGAAAAGGGTGTATCCGCTCTTGTATCGGTTAACTTGATTGAAGAGGATCTTGAGTAATTATTTGGAGTTATTTTGTACCAGAAAGCAAGCGTATAGATACTCTGCTAAGGGAATTTAAAAGGCGGCACCTTCATATTGCTATTGCAATTGATGAGTACGGTGGAATTGCCGGAATTATAACAATGGAAGATATTATTGAAGAAATCGTCGGGGATATTCAGGACGAATTTGATAATGAACGTGAAGATATAATGTGTGTGGGGGACAATGTATGGCTTTGTGATGCACGCGTTGATCTTGATGACGTTAATGATACGATAAAAGGTGATTTTCCGGCAGAAGATTTTGATTCTTTGGGTGGATTTGTTTTTGATTTGTTCGGAAAAATTCCTGTAAAATTCGAGAAGGCTTCATGGAATGATTTTGATTTTATTGTTCAAGATATGGAAGGTCACAGGATAAATGTCATAAAGGTTGTCCGAAGGTCTTCCGAAAAGGTTGAATCAGATAATGAAAAAGAATAGTTTGATTTTTTTTGTTCTGTTTTTTGTTTTCTCTTTGTTTCCTTTTTTTTCAGAGGAAAATACGGCTTCGTTGCTTTTCAGCAAGGGACTTTCTGCCGAATCCGCAGAAAACTGGTACGAGGCCAGCCAGTTCTATATGGAAGCCATTCAAAAAAATCCCGTATATTCCGATGCTTGGTTTCATCTTGCGTTTTGTTCTTATCAGCTTGGGGAGTTTGATCTTGTTCTTACTCAGCTTGACGAAGCCGAAAAATATTCCCGTGACAGCAATGCAATCCTTAACCTTAAAGGCATGACATATATTGCGATGGGGAAATTTCAGGATGCTCGGGCACTGTTCCAAAAAATCCTTCAAATTACCCCTAATGATGTTGAGGCCAGATTCGGGCTTGCTGAACTGGATCTTTTTGATGGAAAAATAACTGGTGCTGAAAAACAATATAACGAAGCCCTTAAGCGTCAGGCAGAAAACCGCAAGGCTCTTCTTAGTATGGCACTCGTATCAGCACGTCTTGGAAAAATAGAAAATGCTAACCGCTGTATCAATCAGGCTCTTCAGCTATATTCTGATGAATCGGAAGTGCATTTTCTTGCTGCAATAATTGATTCTATGCAAGGAGAAATAAAAAAGGCTGAAAAACATTGCCGTATTGCCGTTGAAGTTGATGGAAATAATGTGAAGGCCTATGAACTACTTGCAAAATTAAGGTACGCTCAAAATGAATTTGATGATGTAATAGATTTCTGTGATTTTATAATTGGAAGAGACAGGAATAATTCAATTGCCTGGTATTTAAAGGGAATTGCGCTTCTGTCCCAGAAAAAAACTTCAGAAACAATTTCTATCTGGTCTACAGGCCTTGAAATTAATCCGCAGGATGAGATAATGCGTTCAGCTCTCGAAATCCTTGTTGGGAGGGTTGTTTCTCTTGAAGATCCGCGCAGAAAGAAGTGGGCTGAATTCCATGTTATGAATGCGCGGGAATACAGTCGTCGTTATGACAGTCTTGGAATTACTTATGAATATCAGAGGGCTTTAAAACTTGATCCTTCTGATAGCGAAGCCCGCATGAACTTTGCCGGAATGCTTGAGCTTAATGGTCTGCATGAAAATTATCTTGATCAGCTTCTGTTTGTTCAGCAGAACCGAGAAGAAGGTGAAAATGTTTCAATTGCTAAAAAGACAGAAATGAGTGATGTGATAGAGGCTTATGAAAATCTTCTGCAGGATTCTCTTTCAAAAAAATGGAACATACAGCCATTCTTTCTTGATAAAACAAGATGGAATCTTGGCCTGTATTATCTGCCGTCAACTGTTGATCAAATTCATGTTGAAAATAACCGCATTGCGGCAGAATTCGCTTCCGATATGTTTGCAAGTCCTATTACGGCAGCTGTTTCTACGGACGTAGCTCCTGTCAAAGGTTTTGGAGAAGCATTTCAAAAGGCTCGTACGAGTGGGCGGGATTATTTTATAATTCTTTCTGTTGATGAAGGCGTCCGTGACATTACTCTTGAATATACTATGTATTCTGCAAGAACGGGTTCAAAAGTTAGGGAGGATTCTCTTTACAGCACTGGAAACAATAAATATTCAGCTGTTTTTCGTCGTTTCCGAACTGATATTTTAGGATGTCTCCCAATTCGGGCAAATATCCTGAACAGGGACGGGCGCATCCTTCTTTGCGATATTGGCCGTTCTGAAAATGTCATTGAAGGTGCTGTATTTGACATTGTACGCAAAAATTCAATAGAAACAGCTAGTTCTGGCAGTGGAGTTGTTTACAGGGATTCTGATATTCTTGGAACTCTTACAATAACTCTTGCTGGCGAAGAGGTTAGCGAAGGTACTTTGGAATACCGTGGTTTTTATGACCGCATAAATACAGGTGATGAACTTGTTCTTATTTCTATGCCTGAATCTGAGGAAAGTACTGCTGCTCAAAATATCGGTGTGCAGGAAGAAAACAGAATTCCTGGAGTACCGGCTGCAGATGCAAACGGTACAAGTCTTAATTTTAGACCTGGGCTTACGGCAGAAGATTTGGGAGTAAGGCGAACCCCGTCATTTATAGACCTTATCCGTTCAATATACTAGTCTACGGTTGACTATTGATTGTAAATCGGGGTAAGAAGATCAAGGCTTGAATCAATCCATTTCTTAGAAAGCGCTGGATAAATGTCATATACACGAAGGAATGTTTTTACGGCACTTTCATAATCTTTGCAGTAGTATTGGGATTCTCCTAGATAGAATACGGCTCTGTTTTGCACGCTGATCGAGCATCTTGTTCCTAAAAGAGACTGCAGCTGATCGCTTGCTTCTCCGTATTTTTTCTGAATAAAAGTATTTTTCAGAATGTCAAATAGCAGAAAGTCATCCCCTCCATCAGGAGAAACAAGGTCTTCTTCAAAAACATGAATCTCCAGATATTTAGGATCTTCTTTTTTTTTGCTGCCGACAAGTGATTTTGCGGCATTCTTTACTTCAAGATTGAACAGCCGTGGTTTTTTCTTTGTATAGCCGGCAAAGTTCAGGAAAGGAAGCGGAGTGTCTCTTAATTCATCCGGTCCAATTAATTTTTCTTTTGCAGAAGGAGAATAGGATAGTGAATGGTCCTTTTCAGGGATTATAAGATGTACACCGTTTACTGTGGAATTTATTGACGGAAGGATGATGTCATATTTTTGTCCGTTTACCTGTGCAATTACAGCGTAATAATAGTCATTATAGTTTTTTACAGTGTCAACGTAGCCAGCTGTAGAAGAATCAACTGTCGCAATCAATGAGGCATTGGAAAGATCATAGTAAGTTCCAATCGGACTTGAGGATCTGTACACATAATAACGCTGGATTTTCTGTTCCGGGTTTTTTGGAATCGTCCATGCAACATTGATGGAATTTCCTTTCCCAGGAAATGCATTTATATCCGAAACGAGAGGTCTTTCCTTTGAATGAGCTGCAAGCAGCAGAGAAAAAAATAAAACAGTTGAAAAAAATCTTCGCTTTGTCATTCTTATATTTTACATTGATAGAACCTAAAAATCAATGTTCATTGCTCAAAGACTGCGTTTTGACTATAATAATCCTGAGGTTTTTTATGGAATGCTTTGCACGTGTTTTTTTGAATGCTAAAGAAGAAAAGGAAATTCAGACTGGATTTCCATGGGTTTTTGACAACGAGATTTCCCACGTTAAATACAGAAAGAGCGTAGCTGATGAATGGGTTCAGTCTTCATTGAGTGATTGCACGGTACAAAACGGTTCCGGAGTTGAAGTTTTTACTAAGGCCGGCGGATTTTTAGGTACCGGAATTATCAACAGAAATTCTAAAATTACAGTAAGGCTGATTTCTTCTGAGCATGCAGATAAAGTATTTGAAAATACTTCAAAGTTTTGGGAAAAGCGTATACTTGATGCTGTAAATATTAGAAAACTTCACTATTCTGAATCAGATTCATATAGACTTATTTTTGCAGAAGCTGATTTTATTCCAGGTCTTATTTGTGAGCGGTATTGTGACGAAAAAGGGCACGTATTTCTTGTAGTTCAGTTTCTTGCAATGGCATGTGACGTATTCAGAAAGGAAATTATTTCTGCCCTTGAAAAAATCTGTTCCCCAGACGGGATCTACGAAAGAAATGACGCAGATATAAGGCTTAAGGAAGGTCTTTCAGAAAACAGCGGCTGGGTTGGACGCTCTTTTGCTACAGACATAACAATTGTAGAAAACGGAATCAAGCTTTCCGTGGACATTGCAAACGGTCAGAAAACCGGCTACTTCCTTGACCAGAAGGATAACAGGCGTGTTGCCGCTGCCTTCTGCCATGGAAAGACTGTTCTTGATACATTTACTCATACCGGTGCATTTGGTCTTAATGCATTTAAAGCCGGTGCTAAAGCTGTTACTTCTGTAGATATAAGTCCTGAGGCTGTAGAAATGGTAAACCGCAACATTAAGCTTAATGGTGCATCTAAGGTTATGAATGCGGTCTGTGCAGATGTGTTCGACCTGCTGAAACAGTACGAAATGGAAGGAAAGAAATTTGATGTAATCATTCTTGATCCTCCTGCTTTTACGAAGAGCGCAAAGGCAATTCAGAAGGCTTACGGCGGTTACAAGGAAATTAATCTGCGTGCAATGAGACTTTTGAACGATGGAGGAATTCTCGTTACTTGTTCATGTTCTCATTTCTTTGACAGTCACTATTTCTACGACATGATTATGCATGCAGCTATGGATAGCCATAAAAGAGTTCAGATTCTTGAAAAACGTGGTGCTGGTCCTGATCATCCCGTGCTTCTCGGATATCCAAAATCTGAATATCTTAAGTGTGCGGTTTGCCGCGTGATGTAGGCCTTATGGGAAAATATAACTGTATTGTTTTGCTGGGACCGACTGCTGTCGGAAAAACGGCTATAGGTGTTCAGCTTGCCAGTCATTTTAAAGGAGAGATTATTTCAGCCGATTCAAGGCAGACATACCGGGGGCTGGATATAGGTTCGGGTAAAGACTTAAAGGATTATTTTGCAGACGGAAAACCTGTTCCTTATCATATGATTGACATAGTTGATTTAAGCACTGAATATAATGTTTTTCATTATCAGCAGGATTTTTACCGTGTTTTTGATTCTCTTATAAAAAGAAATGTACTTCCGGTTATTGTTGGTGGCACGGGAATGTACCTTGATGCCGTTGTTCGTAATTACGAACTTGTAGATGTTCCCGAAGATCCTGTACTAAGAAAAAAGCTTGAATCAAAATCTTTGGAAGAACTTGGAGAAATCTACCTTAAGATGAAGCCTGACTTGCATACAAAGGTTGATCTTCTTGAGCGTGATCGCGTAATACGAGGAATAGAGATTTACTTGGGGCATCAGGAGCCGCGTGCAAGCGAACTTAGGGCAATGATGTATCCTCGGCCGGATATTAGACCACTTATTATGGGAACAACCTTTGACCGAGCGCTTGTCCGCCAAAACATTGAAACCCGCTTGAAAGAACGATTGGAAGAGGGCATGCTCGATGAAGTAAAATCTCTTCATGACGGCGGTGTTACTTGGGAACGGCTTGAAAAGCTTGGGCTTGAATACAGGTACTGCGCAATGTACCTTCAAGGAAAGTTTGAATCAAAGGAAAAAATGATTGAAGAACTTTTTATCTCTATACGCCAATTTGCTAAGAGGCAGGAAACCTGGTTCAGGTTCATGGAAAAGAATGGCGTAGAGATTAACTGGCTGCCTGCCGTTCAGGATAAACAGACCAGAATAGAAGCTGCCGTAAAACTTGCAGCGGAATATTTTGAAGAACAGTAATTAAGCACTTACAGCAACGGCTTCTACAGGATCCATTTCTGTAAGGTATCCTGTTCTAAGACAGCAGTCAAAAAGTTCTCTGCTGAGCCAGTCAGTCTTGATATCCTCGTAACCGTCCTGATCTCTTACAATGCGGATTACAAATCCGTCTTCTTTTTCTGAAACTATAGTGATGTAGTCTTTTTTGTTTCCTAAACTCTTAAGTGAATAACTCTTCATATTTAATTCCTCCCTTAATATTCCGCAAAAAACGCGGACTCAATGGATAATAGCTGAAAGTTTATTTGAACTACATTTATATTTTCGGTATTATTTTTTTTGATGTTAGCATTTTCTTTAATTTTTGATTCACATTTTCATCTGGCTGAGGAAAAACTTAATGAAATTCCTCTGAATTATAACGGTTGTATATCCTGTGCATCGGAAATGGAATGGAAAACAGCGGAAAAATTTTCCTGTGTTAAGACTTATGGAATTCATCCGTGGAAACCTGAGCTTAAAAAGCTTGATTTTCTCTTATCTCTTTTGGAATCTGGCAAACTTGATGGAATAGGAGAGGCCGGACTTGATTTTTTTACACCGGAACTGAAATCTTCTGCTGTTCTTCAAAAAAAATGCTGGAACGCTCAGCTAGAGCTTGCTGCAGAGTTTAATAAAACTTTGACTGTCCATTGTTGTAAGGCTTTTGAAGAGATTCTTAGAGATTCAGAAAAACTTTCACGCTTAAAAGGTGTATGTTTTCATGGATTTTCGGGCAGCAAGGAACAGGCATTTGAGATTCTTCGGAAAATTCCTGATGCATATTTCAGTTTTGGAGCGGTACTTCTTAAAAAAAACAGAAAGGCTTCGGAATGTCTTATGTCT
>JAFOSK010000053.1 GCA_017392945.1 Treponema sp. | reverse complement strand
CTGGGCGCCGTGAATGTAGGTGTCCATTTTCTTTTTGCTCTGCTCTTCAAGGTTACCTTTGCCCGGCGTAAACCAGATAAAAACAGTGTTTGCGTGGCACTTCTGGTATTCGTCCATAAAATGGGTAAGCATAATAGTCTTACCGCTGCCCGTACAAGATTTTAAGATGATTTCTTCTTTTCCGTTTTCGATTGCTGTTTGAAGAAGTGAAATTGCCTTACGCTGAAAGTTCAATAAATCCATAAGTTCCTCCGATGCTACAGTGCCAGGTCGCGGTAATAATAGTCAGGAATTGTGTTTATGCTGATGTTGTGAGATTTTAAGATTCGTTCCTGCTTTCCAGAAACTAAAACATCATGACCAACATAGACTACTTTTGTGGTAGTTGAGCCAGTCGAAACTACCGTATCCACAAATTCTTCCATCTCATCATCGTCCAAAACGATTGCGACAGTTTTGTCCTTGTCAAAATTGACAGCATTCTCCAGTTCCACTAGTTCCCGAACGTGAAGCAGAAGATCGTCTGCATATTCGTAGTACATTTTTTCGCTGATTGGAATAAAGTCGGTTTTGAAGTATTTGAGAGAGCCAGGGAGACCGTCAGAATATTTTGAACCGTCCTTGCGTGTGCCGGTGATTACAGTTTTAAGACGCTGATATGTGATTTCGCGACAGATATTGTTTTCGTTGTTGGTACAGAGAATGAATTTGCGGTGACCACCATCTTCTGCATTGAGTTTTAAAACGGCATGACCAGTTGTGCCGGAACCTGCGAAGAAATCGAGGATGGTGGAAGAGTGAGAATTAAAAGTAGAAAGTTCAAATATTTTTTTTAAAAAGTCGGTAGGTTTCGGAGTGTCAAAAACTTTGCTTCCAAAAATATCCTGAATTTCTTGAGTACCATTCGTTGCTGTGCCACAATCATCCCAAATCGATTTAGGAGTAAGACCTTTAGCCTGAGCTTCCGATAAAAATCTTTTTAATTGTGGCTTACTATTTCCAGTTTTACCAAAAATAATTCTTTTATCATCTAAAAATTCTTTATATTCCTTTTCACCTGTTCTCCAACATCTTCCTTCTGCAGGCAAAAATTCTTCCCCTGTATTCGGATTTGTAATTTTATAGGTAAGATTAGGTCTGATTCCAGGACTGTCAAATGGGTCTGCTTTCCATAAACCTCTCGGGTCATTATCAGGATTTGAAAAACCTTCCCCTTTATCTGAAAGTTTAAAATTATATTTAATTAAATTAAAAGCCCTGAAGTTTTTTACATAAACTAAAGTATAGTTATGATTTAATGAAACAATTGCATCATTTGAAACTGATTTTCTTGAGTTCCAGATAATATCAGAAATAAAATTTCCTTCTCCAAACACTTCGTCACAAAGCATTTTCAAACTTGACTGTTCGTTATCATCTATACTAATGAAAATAGCACCTGTATCTTTCAAAAGATTCTTTGCAATTTTCAACCTTTTTTCCATAAAAGAAAGCCACTTTGAATGTCTGAACTGGTCAACAGAATCTACATAGTTATCATCATAAATAAAATCTTTATTCCCCGTATTATAGGGCGGATCAATATAGATCACATCAATCTTACCTCGATGAGTTTTTTCAAGAAGTTTGAGACTAGCAAGATTGTCACCTTCAAGCAAAAAGTTCAGTTCGCCACCGTTGTCTATGAACAAATCTTTTTCTTCTATAAAGACAGGAGCATTCTGCTCCAGCTTTTCATCAATGACTTCGCGGTGTTCTTCAAACACAAGTCCGTACTTTTTACCGTTCACTTCGCGGGTTAGGTCCCCGAGATAACTAATCAACTGAGAAGCATTTTTATCATTCGAGTTTTGTTCTATAAATAATTTGATTTCTGCAATTTTTGAAAGTAAAGCCTGTCGCTTTTCGCCTGAGATGTTTGTAGACATTAAATATTCCTTATTTTATGGAGTAAATTAAATAATAACTTTACATAATAAAGTATAACACTCAAATTACTCCATATAAATAGAAATATTTAAGATTTACTCAATTATTATGAGCAAATGGAAGATTTTTACGATTCATTTCGCCTTAATTTGAAATTTTACAGAGAAAAAATGGGATACAGTCAGTCTGAACTTGCTATTCAGGCAAACAGTTCAAATGGAATGATTGGAAATATTGAATCTGGAAAAGCAAAACCTTCATTCGATAACATACTAAAAATCGCAGCCGCCCTAAAAATCCATCCCGCCGACCTCTTCTTGCGAAATGCATCCACCACGGTATCTAATACAAAAAATCTTCTGAAGACAAAACTTCTCCCAGAAATCGAGAGCTTTATCGAAAAAGAATTATAAGAAAATAAAAGCCGCCATAGTCTCGTACACTTAGGCGGCCTTATAACCAAATTCGTGGAGACGACCAAATGAACTTTGGTCTTTCCTTGTTTTAAATATACCACAGACAAATACTTGAGTCAAATAATATAATTACGTATTGCGTTAGCGCTGGGAGCCCCGCCGTAGGCGTTCCGAAGTGGTGGTGGTTGAGTAGGGAGTGTAACGACCGTATCGAAACCACCAGAACGAAGGAATGAGCGTAGCGGAAGGGCGGACATAGCGACCCGAACAAAGTGAGGGGAACGCCATATTGAATCAGAAACAGAAAGGATTTGCTGTGTTAACAAGAGGAACTCCCGAGAATCAAAAAATCACATAAGACTTTTTGAAGATTCAAATTTTACAAATTTCCGAACCGTTTTTTTTTTATCTGGATGCAGAGTCTGCCATACATTAGATTTTATTTATTTTCCCTGCATCATATTTGTGCTATAATTTCTAAGGGGTGTAACATGAACGAACTTTATGAATTTATAAAAAAATGCGGAACTTATTATCTTGCAACTTCAGAAAATGGAAAGCCTAAAAACAGACCTTTTGGTACAATTAATATTTTTGAAAATAAACTTTACATTCAGACAGGAAAGAAAAAGGCTGTCTCACATCAGATTCAGTCTAATCCAAATGTAGAACTATGCTGTTTTGATGCTTCTACAGGGCGCTGGTTAAGACTTGCAGGAGAACTAGTCCGCGACGACAGAAGAGAAGCAAAAGCTGATATGCTTTCACACTACCCTGAACTTGCAAATATGTATTCTGCGGACGACGACAACACAGAAGTTCTATACTTTAAGAAAGGTACCGGAACAATTTACAGTTTCTCGGCAGAACCTAAAGTTATTAAACTTTAATCTGGTATTAACAGTTTTTATTATTTTTGGATATTACTTTGATGCCACTTCTTTTATATTATTCAAGAGTCGACTAAATCTAAGATAAAACTGTACAGTTTTCAAGCAGAAATACTATGATTGAAAACAGATATGATCTTAATAAAAATCTTGCCCAAATGTTAAAGGGCGGTGTAATTATGGATGTAACGACTCCTGAGCAGGCTAAAATTGCAGAAGCTAGTGGAGCGTGTGCAGTTATGGCTTTGGAACGAATTCCGGCAGATATTCGGGCAGCGGGTGGAATTGCCAGAATGAGTGATCCAAAAATGATCGAGGGAATTCAAAAAGCCGTTTCCATTCCAGTTATGGCAAAATGCAGAATCGGGCACTTTGCCGAAGCACAAATTCTTGAAGCAATTGAAATAGACTTCATCGATGAAAGCGAAGTTCTTTCTCCGGCAGACGATGTTCACCACATCAACAAAACTAAATTCAAGGTTCCATTTGTCTGTGGTGCAAAAGATTTGGGAGAAGCCCTTCGACGTATCAGCGAAGGAGCCTCGATGATACGCACAAAAGGAGAACCTGGAACCGGAGACATTATTCAAGCTGTTCGCCACATGAGGAAAATGAACAGCGAAATCTCAAGGATTTCTTCGATGAGCGAAGAAGAACTGTTCAACGAGGCAAAAAATCTTCAGGTTTCCCATGAACTTGTAAAATATGTCCATGAAAACAAAAAACTTCCTGTAGTTAATTTTGCCGCAGGTGGAATTGCAACTCCGGCAGACGCGGCTCTTATGATGCAGTTAGGTGCAGAAGGTGTTTTTGTGGGCTCTGGAATTTTTAAATCAGGTAATCCTGAAAAACGAGCTCAGGCAATCGTAAAAGCTGTTTCAAACTTTCAGGATGCAAAATTTATTGCAGAATTGAGCAAAGATTTGGGTCCTGCCATGGTTGGAATCAACGAAGACGAAATAAAAATTCTGATGGCGGAGCGTGGAAAATGAAAATAGGAGTTTTAGCACTTCAAGGAGCTTTTATCGAACATAAATTTATTCTCGAAGAACTTGGCTGCCAGGTTATTGAACTTCGAAACAAAAATGATTTGACTGCAGAACTTGACGGTATCGTTTTACCAGGGGGAGAAAGTACGGTACAGGGAAAACTATTGAAGGAATTAAAAATGTTCGAAAGCCTAAAACAAATGATTCAAAACGGTAAGCCTGTTCTTGCAACTTGCGCAGGACTTATTCTGCTTGCAGATAAAATTGAAAATGATTCTGCAGTTCATCTTGGAACGCTTCCTGTAAAAGTAGTTCGTAACGCTTACGGCCGGCAGCTTGGAAGTTTTTACACCGAAAATGATTTTTCTGACAGCGGAAAAATCCCAATGACATTCATTCGGGCTCCGTACATCTCTGAAATTTCTCCAGGTGTAAAAGTTCTTTCGTCTGTAAATGGAAAGATCACTGCCGTTCAGTATAAAAATCAGATGGCTTTAAGTTTTCATCCAGAATTAAATACCGATAGAACAGTTCATAAAAAATTCATCGAAATGTGCATAGCTGCATGATAAATCGGGTCAGGTACAAATCTTTTGTATTCTGACCTTTTTTTATAGACTTAGATAATTTTCATTCAAAAAAATATATGTTATACTTCATCTATGAAAAAACACATTTTTGCACTAACTATATTTTTACTTGGCATTACACTTTTTGCAGAAACACGGACTTTTTATTTTGCACGCCATGGCCAGCGCGGAGATCCAAAATATCAGCGGCATTTTGAAAACTGCGATGAAGATGCGCTTACACCAAAAGGCATTGAACAGGCTGAACTCCTTGGTGCCTGGCTTAACAGCATTGGCTTTAGCGGAATGATTTACGTCTCGCCATATTACAGGACTCTGCAGACTGCAACTTATGCTGCATCTAAAATGAAGCCGGCAAAAATGATTCTTGAACCGCGTATTCAGGAAATTACAGGAGTGAAAGATAACAGCGGAATTGTCCGGACTACAAAAAAATGCATTACAAAAAAAGAAATTCATAGAAATTTTCCGAATGTAATTATTCCCCAAAAAATGAAGTTTCCATGGCGCTACGAAAATGAACGTCAGTCTCAGACAGATGAACGGGTTGGACATGTAATTGATGAATGCCTTAATAATTCAGAAGGTGATATATTCTTTGTTTGCCACGGAGGCCTTCTTCCTGGTGTTATAAGAGAAATGACAAAGCGTGGAGCCGCTTTTGAACGCCGCAAAGCTTGTAACTGCTGCCTTTATGCCTTTACCTTTGATACGGATACAAAAAAAGTCATAGATTCAAAAGATTATACGGCAAATTACCTTTCCGGCGAATACATTACAGACAATATGAGCATAATGACTCTTTCAAACTAGATTGAAAGGCGGGTTTTAGAAAAGCCCGCCTTTTTTGTTTACCAATAATAAACTCTTGTTTACTTTTCATTTTTTTTTGTTCACTTTTAATTGACTTAAAATCTAACAAGTGATAGATTATAGATGATAAATGAACAGGAGTTTTTTTTGAGAAAAGCAAATCCAGAAGTACTGAACAGAATAAAGAACGCAGCGAAAGAACTTTTAGCAGAAAAAACACCTTCAGAGATCGGCATGCGTGACATAGCTGCAAAAAGCGGAATCACTGCTGCCAATATCTATCACTATTACAAGAACAAAAATGATTTGTTTAAGGATATTACCGCAGCGGTCAACTCCGCCTCAGACAAAGATAATAATTCTGAAAACAACAGAAAGAGGTATGAAATGAAAGACATCAAAGAAATGATGAACTACCGCGCTGACATTAAAGTAGTCGACGCAACACTCCGCGACGGAGGACTTGTAAACGATTTTTATTTTGCTGAAAATTTTGCAAAAGCCCTTTACGAAGCTAACACAAAAGCCGGTGTTGATTACATGGAATTCGGTTACAAAGCAGACAAAACTCTTTTTGATGTAAACAAATTCGGTCCATCAAAGTTCTGTGACGATGATTATATCCGTAGCGTTGTCGGAGACGGAGAAAGAAAAGTAAAAGTTGCAGTAATGGCAGACGTTGGCCGCTGTAACTATAAGGAAGATATTCACGAACGTTCAGAATCTCCAATTGACCTTGTACGAGTTGCAACATATCTTCACCAGATGCCAACTGCAATCGACATGATTGAAGATGCTCACAAAAAAGGCTATGAAACAAGCTGTAACATTATGGCACTTTCTACAGGCCAGGAAAATGACATTAAAGCAGCTCTTGAAATGGCCGGTAAATCACCTGTTGACGTTATCTACATTGTAGACAGCTACGGTTCAATCTATCCGGAAGAAATGGCCCGCATCTGCGATATGTTCGGCGAATTCGCTGCCAAATACAACAAAAAACTCGGAATTCACGCTCATGATAACCAGAAGCTTGCATTTGCAAACACAATTGAATGTGCTGGTGATGGAGTAGATTTCCTTGATGCCACATATCTTTCTATGGGCCGCGGAGCAGGTAACTGCGCAATGGAACTTCTTCTAGGATTTCTTAAGAACCCTAAATACAATGAATTCCCGGTATTGGACTTTATTGAAAAACATATGATTCCAATGAAAGAAAAAGGTGTTGTATGGGGCTATGACCTTCCTTACCTTCTTACAGGTCAGTTCAACCAGCACCCCCGCACTGCAATTGCATACGTAAAAGACGGACGCAAAGACATCACTGAATACTTTAAGGAACTTACATCTCAGGAATAATTAAGTCCATAGAATAAAAAAACGCATTCCGGAAAGTAGCGTACGATAAAATGTACGTGATTCTAACGGAATGCGTTTTTTTTATTTCATATCAACTATTACTGCTAACACGAAAGGCGGAATAGTCAAGATTTATGACAAAACAAGCACTATCTATCAGATTACGAACTCAGGCTTTAATCATCACATGAAAAAAATCCCGCATAAGCTCCACCTTACTGCAAGAATCAAGGTTCAATAATTGAAATTACACTTCAAAAAAAGATTTAATGTCTTTCTTAAACCTATCAGTATCGGTCTTAAGTTCCTTAAGAAAATCATTATTTTTTAAGGAACCCAAAACGGCCGTCATTTCTTCTTTTGAAGAATATGGCATGCATCTAAAGTAATCAGTAAAATCCTTTTCGCGAGATTCAAAACTTGCAGAATACATGTGATCTGCCATGTTGCACACATCATTTTTTATATCACAGAAAATTTCCTTTGAAAATTCCTCAATTCTGCAGGAATACAAAAGTTCAAGAATATAAAGAGCGTAGCGGGCACTGTATTCAATATAATGTTCTTGAATTTCATTGTAATATGAATGAACTTCATCCCATGTATTAATGGTCTTCTCCTTAATCTTTATAAAAAGGGCTTCAATCTTTTCTGAAGGAATAATTTGACCACCGGCATTTTGCCATTCTGTATATAAAGGAATTTCCTTTATTTTTTCAGCGATATCTTTTACGGAACTGGAGTCATCCTTTTTTCTACAAAAATCCATGATGGTTCTGGCAGCATAATACTTAAGAACTTGTCTATATGAACGGTACGCATCCAAAGGTTTATAAATGACAGCACCGAATTTTTTTTGCGAGATTCCATCAAACAAACAAAATTTTCTGTTGTCGCTCGTATGAAGAAAGTCCTTCGCTGCCTGACGCATTTCTTCAGCTGTATGAGAATCTTTTACAAGCCTTGCATCCAGCTGAGGAAGTTTTTCCGCAGTAAGATCTATAATTTTAGAAACAGCCTTCAAAACTTCCTGCATAGTATCAGGAGCAAAAGGATCAAATTCAATGTTCTGGACCTTGGTATATCTCTTGTCGCGTTTTGCAAATTTATATTTATTGCGGATAATAGCAAACATGTCATACATGAACCACCATGCAGGAATAATATGTATCGGGCTTTCCGCAGTTTCACCAGCAGAGATCAAAGAGAACGGATACTGGATATCAAGCTCATGATTATAGCAGCCTTTTACAGCCAATACAAAAGAAACAAAGCGGCTGTTATGCTTAAAATTTGAACAAAGTCCCGGCCAAAAACCACGACCAGCAATAATTTCACCGTCGGGACTTCTTGAATTATGATTGCTTCCTACAGTGGCTCCTGCTGCAATGTTTGACTGACCCATTACGGTTGTTGCAATAAGAAACGAAGAATTATGATGCTGCTCGTGGAATGGAAAAATCAGGTTATTAAGAAGTTCACAGCAGGAAACCGTAGAATTATCTCCCAAAACAGAATTTATAAGTCGAGCACCGTATTTAAGCTGACAGTTTCTTCCTAGTACAAAACGTACAGCAACAGCCTGATAGAACACACGACACCCTGCCCCTATAATACCATTTACAAGTTCAACTCCTTCTCCAATCTGACTCTGTTCATTTTCATTAGAAAGAATCGTAACATTCTTGATTTTAAAGGCACCCTTTATATAGCAGAATGAACCGACTTTTGTATCTTTTATAAGAATAGTATTCTTTATGACAACATCATTTTCTATAATTCCGTATGTGTCCAGTTTTTTAGAAAAACCGCTGTCTGTAAGTTCAACAAAACGTTTCTGAAGTTCAGAATCATCACGTTTTCTTGACCAGATAAAAGCATCTGCCGGGATCATAGATTCAAAAGGAAGGACAGCCCGCCCGTCATTTTCGTTACAAATTCCGATCCATGTACGGTTAGAATCCTTTTCTCCCTGCTTAATAATCCCGTTACCGAATTTACTGTGCTTAGTACAGCTCATCTCCTGAATATTAAAAAGAATTACCCTGTCACCAAGCCTATAGTTTTCAAGGTAAGCAACATTTTCTATTACACAATCATCACCTGTAACCACATTTCTAAGAAAACTTCTTCTGACAGTGATGTAAAGTTCAAGATCATGATATTTAAGCTTTCCCAGCTTAAGCTTACCGAGAATTACAAATCCTTCAAAACGAGTTTCGCTTATAAGCCTTGAGTCAAAAGCACCTTCTTCTGCCGAAACATAAACATTCTGCCAGTTTTCAGCAGTATTCCGGTTATTTTCCAAAAAAGTTATTTCTTCCTGTGTAAGATTACGCTTTCCCTTAAGCAAAGATTCAGGAATTTCAATTTTTTTTTCAACATGTTCCAAATAACTTACACTTATCATATTTTTATTCTACTTGAATAATGCAAAAAATGCTATAATTGACTCCATGAAGAAATTATTTATTTGTCTGCTATTCATATATTCCGTTTTTTTCTGCTTTTCTCAAAAAAAATTTCCAGATAAAGATCACTATGAAGAATACACTCTTGAAAACGGGATGCATATTTTTGTACTTGAAGATTTTTCCTCGGCAACGGTTAGAATAGAATATGCCGTACAGGCAGGATTCAGCTCGCAGACAGCAGCAGACACAGGATTTTTTACACTATATTCAAGGCTTTTCAAAAAAAATACTGACAAAGAGCTTGGCAATACAACGATTTTGGCAGAATGTGGCTCAGATTCTTCTTCATATAAAATAAACATTCCCCCAACCCTTGTAAAAAAAACACTTACAGTAATCTCTCAGAACGCATTTTCACCATCTTTTTCAGATCAACTTATAAGAGAAGAACTTTCAGCCTTAAAAACAGAAATAATGCAGTATGCATACACTCCGGCTGCCTTTATAAATGCTGGAATTGATTCAAGAGTATTTTCAGCCGCTCCTTGGAAACAAGACTCAGGAATCTATCCTGCTATCTTTGCAAAGATTTCCCCAGAACAGGCTAGAAATATAATTGCAAAAATCTCCAGATTTTGGTACACACCGCAAAACAGCGCACTTTTCATAAGCGGCGGCATTTCCCGCCAAGACGCACTCCACCTTGCGGAGCTGACATTCGGTATACACCCACATGCTATAAACCCTAAAAAGAGTCAGATTTCAGCCGCCGGTGGAAAACAACGCAAATTCGTCATTCACGACCCTCAACTTTCAGATGAACTTACGCAGATCGTAATTCAATATACTTCCTTTCCGTTTTATAAAAGCGATCTGGCAGCTGCCGTGCTGAACCAACCTGAATCTTCCATAAAAAACAGCCTTTGCAGCGAAGATGTGCTTAACATACGGGACGGTGAATACATTCACGCAGCTGCTGTGCACATGAACGGTAATTCGCGCCTTATAATCCAATCCCTTATGGAAAAAAATGGTCATTCACCAGCCGAACAAAGCAATATTTTTATAAAAAAACTTATTGAAGGCGCATCTCTTACCCAAGAACAAGAATTCTTCATAGCAAAAAAATATCTTACATCAGAATTCCTTGCTCAAACTTCAAATTCGGAAAGTTTCATGAGTTTTCTTGCAAAATTCTGGGCAATAGACAATCTTTCAAAAAATTCCGCAGAAGAAACCTCTTTGCCGCTTGCAGAATATGCATTAATGCAGCCAGAATTAATAACGAACGAAGACACATCCGGCATTGCAGACCTTTACGCAACTGAAAAGCCTTTTATATTCGTCATTGTAAGCACGCGGACTTATAACAAATACAAGACTTCGTTTGCCCGCTCAGGCTATGAACAGATCACTCAGAAAAACAGTTCCTGGTACATGCAGAATCTTCAGCAGAATGCGAGCAGACAACTAAAAGAAGAATCAGAAATTTCTGATCAAAATTTTAATGCAGAAATAACATGCAATCAATTTATTGAATATGCGCAAAAAAACATTGAAACAGTCACATTAAAAAACAAAATTCCAGTCTGCCTGAAAACAAACCAGAATTCAACAGGATGCACAATCGTAGTTGCAATAAATGGCGGAAAACTTGCAGACGGTAAAAAAAGCGGATTTCAATCCGTCATGACAAAATCAATTGCCTCAAACATTGAACGCGAACTCTTTAAGTGTGCACAAAACTCCATTCTAGAATCCTTACCCAAGATTTCTACAAAAAGCGAAAATTCCCAAACATTTATTATAGTTGAATGCAGCAGCGAAGATGCAGGAACATGTGCAAAAACAATAGGCAATGCGCTCATATTCGGAGAATTGGTTCCTTCTGACGCAGACGGACATGTCTATTCAATACAGACCGAAAAAAGACTTTATGACGCAAACCCTGTGAACCAGATGTATTTCCGTGGAATCAAATATCTATACGATAATATTTCTTACAGAAATATTTTTGATTCTGAAAACAGCATCCTTACAGATACAAAATATACGGATCTGCTTGCTGCCTACCCAGCCTTTCTTAATGCAGACCGGTACAAAATCGTTGTAAGCGGAAATTTCAATAGGCAGGTAATATTGACATCATTAAAAGATTCAATTGAACTTCTATCGTCACAGAAAAACACTGGGGCAAATCCGATTCCTCCTGTTCCAGATTTCCCGTCAAAATCAAAACGCATAAACCTTAAGATAAGGCATCTTTTTTACACAGACGTCAAAGCAGAAGAAGCAGGTCCAATGCCGGCAGTCCTTGTTCCTACAAAAGAATTTCTGGATCCTGTTCAATACTGGATTAAATCCCCGGAGCCAGAAACAAAGGAATTTATCTTATTCAATGCGCTGCTGCTCAGATTAAAGGAACTTCCAGAATGCGCAGGAAAAGTACGCGTTCTATTGCCATGCAAAGAAATACATGCGGCCGCTATAACCTTTTTAAACGTGCAGAAAACTTCTTATGCCGACGAAGCTTATAAAAATTCCGTTGACTACCTAAAAGACAATTTGAAAAATTCAGTTCAATCAGAAGAATGTGAACTCATAAAAAGCGCATGGATACAGAATGTACTGGAAGAAACAAAAAGCAACCGCGGTACGGCACTTATTATTGCAGCCGGGACTGAATTTGACTCTTACATAAAAGAATATAAATGCCTTATGAATGCAACAAAAGAAGAAATCCGTGAAACCGCGGAAAAGTATCTTCCTTCAGAAGCTTTCCTGCGAATATACTCTGCGGATTCAAAAAAATAATGTATTCAGACTAAAAATGATAGATACCCTCTGAACATTTTACAAGACCATATTCATTTAGAATGTGAGTTACAGAAATATCATTATTTTCATAGGGAATACCCTTTGTTATAACAGGAACGACACAAACTCCGCATAAAGCAATATCGTCTCTGTCTTTAATAGCTGACAAATAACAATCGTAATATCCCTTGCCACGTCCAAGCCGAGCTCCACTAAGATTAAAGGCAAGCCCCGGCACTAGAAAAACCGCATTTTCAGGGATAGAACTACGCTCTATAAGAGCGGAGTCAGCTCCCGGCTCTTTTATTCCAAAAACATTATTGCTGGTAAAACCTGTATCAAGACTTTCTGCAGCATAAAATTCCATTTTGTTTGAGCCCGGAATCATTCTTGGAAGCCCAATTCTCTTTCCATCAGCAAGAGCCCTCTTCAGAATCGGAATGATATTAACTTCATCTGCCATAGGCATAAATCCGAAGACAGCAGTTGTATTTTTATAAAGTTCGCTTTTCAGAAAAAAATCACAAATTGAATCAGAGGCTGATTTTGCAAGCCCTTTGTCCGAAAAATATTCGCTAAGAACAGCCTTCGCCTTTTTCCGAAGAATTTTCTTTCTTTCAGAAATAGAAAGCTCCGTGTTATTTTCTTCACCGCACATCCAGCATTCCCCGAATATCAGATTTGACGTTTTTAGGCTATTTCGATTACAGCCTAGCACCGATCTTTTTCGTAGTAATAATGATTGTCATAATAAAAAAAGCCTTCCTAGACTAGGAAGGCTTCCGGCTGCTGCAGGTTTTGAACCTGCGACACATGGATTAACAGTCCATTGCTCTACCAGCTGAGCTAAGCAACCATTCGTTCTGTCGAACGTGTTATTAATATACAATTTTGCAAAAATAATGTCAACAGCTTAACCCTTAAAAAATAAAAAAAAGCTGAATTTCATATAGAAATTCAGCTTTTTTCTGCCCTTTGTGGCATAAAAACCGCAGATTACTGCATAAAATTAATTCTTTTCAAGAATAAACTCTACACGACGGTTCTTCCAGTTGTTGTCCTTATCTTTGTAATCAACAACAAGCTCTGTACCACCCTTTCCTTCTGTAGAAAGACGGACAGCATTTACACCCTTCTTAACAAGGTAATCCTTTACAAATTCAGCACGCTTTCCAGAAAGAGGAATCAGAGCCGGTCCCCACTGCATTGGATTATCTTCAGTTTCCTCTGCTTCATTGTCAGTAACACGGTTAGCGTGACCTACAACGGTAACACGGTAATCCTTGAACTTATTAAGAATTTCCGCAATACGTTTAAGAACGCGTTCATTGTTTGCTGCAATTTCTGGATCAATACCGTTCTTGACTTCTTTAGAAGTCTTGAAGTCTGCATTATCACTACGGAATATAATTGAAGGAACTGCCATTTTAAGAACATCTCCGTCGCGGATCACTAGAACGTCAACCTGAATTACACCTTTAACAACACTAGTCATACCAAGTGTGTCCGTAACCGTGAATGTGTACGGATAATCAGTTGCCGACTGAACGCGTTCTGCAAATCCACGGGAATTCTTCTGAGTATTACTGAGACCATCCCAAATAATCCGCTCTGTAATCAATGAACCGCCGTTTGTCTGCCAGAACGGCTTACCTTTTGGATCCTCAATTACAAATGACCAGCTCTTGAACATTGCCTTCGAAGTTCCGGAAAGGCGGATAAACAGATCATCATCCGTACCATCGTTATCAGGACTGAAATACTCAGGAGCAGTCTTTACACTAAGCTGAGGAGGAATAGCAGTACAGATGAACGGAGCAGAGACTGAATCCACTTTGTTTCCCTTCTTATAAACAACCTTAAGGCTTCCTGTGAACGTACCTTCTGCAACTTTTCCAGAAGAATCAAGCCCGTCCCATGTAATAACAGAAGGAAGGTTAGGACTATCTTTTTCTGACCAGCTGCGGACAGGAGTTCCGTTTTCACTGCAAACATTAAAATTCCATGTAAGGATTCCATCCGGAACAGAAGCACGGATATCAAATTTCTGAGTTTCAAACTGAGAATCACCGTTAGGAGAAATGCCTTCTTCTTCGGCTGTAATATAAACCTTTGTTTCCCTACTATCCAAAGTAATACCGGACATTACAGTACTGAAAGAGTTTCCGGCATCGTCTGTAGAAGAAATTACTATAGAATAAACTCCGTCAGCAACCTTGTTACCGGCTTCATCAGAGCCATCCCAATTGAATTCATCTTTATTATCAGTGCGGACTTTACCTTTCCATGAGTAAGTCTTAACAACTTTTCCAGAAGAATTCTTTATTTCTGCCTTCCAAAGTTTTTCTGAAGTACATTCTGCTATAAAAACAGGAATCTTATCCTGGCTGCTGTTTCCGTCAAGACTGAAAATTGACCAAGGTGCACTTGCCTTAAGGAAAGGTGGAACCGTATCAAGTTCAATATTCTGAGTAGACGCAGACGCCGCAGAACCATTCGTAGACGTTATAGAAAGAGTTGCATTATACCATCCATCATTACAGATAATTCCGTTCGAATTCTTTCCATCCCACACAAATGATGAAGGAATACTGTTTTCGCCCTGAATTTTCTTTACAACAGCACCATTAAAATCCTTGATTTCAAATGTATAGTTCGAAATTCCAGCAGCATCCTTAAGTACAGGAGTAAATGTAACTGTGTCCTTTACCTTATTTCCATTAGGACTGAAAGCAGATTCGCTTGCAGAAATAAGGACTGAAGCTTTTTTTGTATCAAGTGTAAAACTTTCGTCACTTACTGCAACACCTATATTTCCTGCAAGGTCAACAGCATTGATTTCAAAACGGTAAACGGCATCCGGTGCAAGTTTTCCAGAATCGTCAAATCCGTTCCATACAATAGACTCCGGCAGATATTTGCCGAACGTGTAGTCGACAACAGTGTTTCCTGTTGCTTCATCATAAATTCGAGCCTTCCATTCCGGAACAGATGCAAATTTTCCAGAAGTTTCATCAAGCATCGAAATTTTTACATTAGGCTTATCCGCACCACCAAATATCTTTTCAGATACAAGAATCTGTGCAGAAGGCTTTGTTGTATCAAGTACGAATTCAGGAGATTTAAGCTCAGCTGGAACATAACCGTTAAGATACGCAGCTTTTACAACAGCCTGATATTTTCCCTGCGGGATCATTTTTCCTGCAGAATCAGCTCCGTCAAAAACAATTTTCTGAGGCGGTACAGAAAATTGAGTCTGATCATATTTTTTATAAACGTTACCCGCAGCATCTACAATACTTACAGACCATTCAGTAAGTTTGTTTCCACTGTCTTCCTTTGGAACCGGAATAGTTACATCAAATGTAATATCCTTCTGAGCAGATTCTGTCTTTGGAGAAAAATAACGGCTTCCAACAAGCTTGATATTCGTAGCAGGCTTTTCTGCAGAATAGATAATATTTGAAATACCTGCATTCGCACGGTTTCCTGCCCGGTCAACGGCACTAATATCATATGAATATACGCCGTCTGCAACCTGATGGCTAAGGTCATCCGAACCGTTCCACTTAAAGTTCATAGGTTCGCTGTCTGTCCATACTATAGTTCTGACTACATTTCCAAGTGTATTCTTGAATACACCGGTCCATTTATCTTCCTTCGACCCCGTCTGACGGACAGGAAAGTCTGATTTTGCACCTTCTCCAAAAATCTTATCAGCCGGCTGGCTCAAAGTAATTACAGGAGCACATGTATCTACAACAACTGTAAATTTCTCTGTTCTACCTTCATTATCCTTATCATCGCGCGCAGAAAAATAATAGTAATAAGTTCCATCGGGAGCATATTCACCATTATCCATTGCCCCATTCCAGATAACAGAAGAAGGAATTTCTACTCCGCTTTTTGGAGTAACAAGCTGCTTCAAAAAACCTTTTACATTAACTTTCACAGGAAGGGCAACTTTGTTTCCTATACGGCGGACAACATTTCCCTTTTCATCTTCAACAACAAGTTCCCATGACTTTACAAAGTGCTTGTCTGAAATCTGAAGCGGAATTTCAAGCTGATCCTGAATACCATCATTATTTGGAGAAATATACTTAATCTTATTGTCTGCTGCAAAAACAACAGACGAAAGACACAGCATTACAAACGCCGCGTTCCTAGCATACCTAATTTTTTTCATCTCAACCCCTGATTAGTTCCATACGGCGATTGAAGGCGCATCTTCATCTTCTTTTCCGAATTTAAGATTTGCACCAGCAGATATTGCCCGTACATTTCCATAAAGTTCTTTATACCCGGCCGAAGCTGTAAATTCACTTGTTTCCCAGTTATGCTTCTTCATAAAACTGCCGTTTGTCTTGATATCAAATTTGTATCCTACGCTGAAAGAAGGCATAAGGTGATTAGTACCAAGAACATCCGAATTTGCAGCTTCAAGAAGATCATAAGTCTGAGCAACTGCAATATAGAATCTGTCTTTGATTGACATCTGGAAACCAAAATCCCAGATCATGTCAGAAAAATTAACCAATGTGTAATCTGCAGAAACACCGCCCTTTACAGTATCATTGGAGAACATGACAGCTGCAGCACCAGTGCGGAATGTAAACATTCCAGGATAGCCGTTTGTATTATGATCATCCCCTATAATATGGCGCTTGATGTTTTCATAATGGCGGTACAAATTTGTAACAGGTATAAGCCACATCCAGTCTTCCCAATCGTTGTCCCATGAAAGCTGATCGAGACCGTTTTTAGTTCCGCTGTATGCTTTTCCGATTCCAAGTACCGAAGCTCCGATTCTGAAATCTTTCATAAATGCAAGCTGATCCCTGCGGTAAAGCGCACCAATGTCTGTTCCAAAAGTGAAATCGCTGCCATCGCTGAAACGATAGCCGGCATACAGATTTGCACCAACACTGATGTTTTCTGTAACTTCCTTTGAGAGTCCAGCCTTAAGTGTAAGCGAATCACCAAGATCCATGTATTTTGAATCAGAAAAAATTCCATCAAAAAGAGCCGTAATAACAAACATATTCATAGGAATAATTATTCCATTATGAAAAGCAAAGCCCGCATTGGTAAGTGCAGTAACACCAACATCAATCTGAGGACGATCCTCATGAGCTGGCAATGCGGGGTTAAAGCAGATAGATCCTGGTGTAGCCCCGAACAATCCGCCACCAGCAGCAGATGATGCTGACGAAAGCTGATAAGGACTAGTAAGGTTGTACATAAGCTGACCACCTGCCGGAGGATTATAAGCAAAAAGCGCAGTTGCAAGCCCAATCAGAGCAGTCACCAAAACTAATTTTTTCATCTTGTCACCTCGTATACTGAGAAATTAAAGTTACCTCAGTTTAACTATTATTTTTATTTATCTTAACGTATTATCAAATATTATTCTATAAAAACAGATATAAAACCTAGGGGAACACATTATATTTTCTTGCAAAAAAAATTGCGCGAAGAAGCATACTTTTGCTAAATTGCCTTAATTTCTAGTTTAATAATTACAATAAAAAAATATCTGCTGTTCGATAAACGACTGGCAAAACCGCCCGCCAGCGGGCTGCATGCTGATTTGCCCTGGAACTATCAGCATTGCCGCTTTCGCGGCAGCAAATCAGAATGTTTTTGCCAGCCGTTTTTCTTCCTCTAGATATTTTTTTACAATATGCGATTAAGGTTAAATTTTTATAACGCGTTTATCTTGTTTCAACCTTGACAATTAAATGCGTTTTATTAAAATTAACTTATGGCTAAACAAACAAATGGCGGATTTTTTGCTAATTTACTTTCTTCTCTTTTTGGAGGAGGAGACGCCGATGCAGATAAAAAAAGACAATTAAAAACGATTTCAAAAAGACTTTCAAAGTCAAAGTTTAAGAATTTTTATAAATTCAGCGGGAATGAAATTCTTCCGGCACTTGGAAAACAGTTCTTCGACATTTACAAAGCTGTTTTTCCGCTTCAGGTTATGTTCAATGCGCTGCAGAACCAGACAATGCTGAAACATCGTGTAATAGATTTTTGTCTTCCAGAAGAAATCAAAAAACTTACAGAGACACTTAACGAAGCCAGCATAAATGAGCTTTCAAAAAAGATTCCTATAGACAGGCTTTCTGCGCAGGCGAACGAACGTCTTTCACAGTTCAGCGATTATTTTACATTGGACAGGATCAATGCAATAGACGCACTCTACAGACAGCTTATGGCGCTCAGGACAGTTTCAACATACGATTATTTCTTCTTCTTAAAAAAATTCGATAAATCAATAAGGGAAGGAGATTTTTCCGGAACACCGCATTTTGAACGCGTAAACGCTGAGTATCTATCGGACAGTCTTAAAGACTTTATTGAAGCTGTATGGGACATTCCTTTTGATTCGGACTGGACACAGGTTTTTAAATTCCTTAAGGACTTCAAGGGTACAGAACCGATTACTCTCAACGTATGGAAGCGCGTCCTTGCAAGACTTCAGTCAATCCGTCTTTCAGAAGCTTTCGAGATGATTATACGCCTTGCATCATCAAATCCGGGATATGTTCCTAACATTCAGTCTCAGAGCACTTCTATTGTTGAACCGTACCTTGACAACGTAAAGAATGAAGTTGAAAAAACAATCCGCACAATAATGGAAAACGAAAAGTCCGCAAAAACAAATGATTTTGCCAACCAGCTTTTCGGAAACATGGATCTTAATCAGATCAAATATTATACGGATGCACTCAAACCGACATTTGAACGCAAGGGACTTTACACATTCCTCAATTATCAGGCTCTTAATTATCTGAAGGTATTTCTTATTGAAGTAATCAAAAAGGATCTCCGCGAGTATTATGACCTTGTTATTGTACGCGGAAAATGGACTACGCAGTCTCTATGTACTCCGTTCAGCGACGGTTACAACACACTGCTTTCTCTTTCCGAAAAAATAACACTTTTTGATACAGAACTTGCAGAAGACCGTTCAATCGGTATGAAAATCAAGACATTGCTGCCAAAAACTGAACGGGACGGAAGTTCAAAGAATATCGTAAACAGGCTTATAAATGATGCCAACGAAAGTGCATACTCCCTTATCATGGAAGGATTGCGATGCATTATCACAATCGGAAAAATCGTAAAATCTCTTGTAGATGACTGCAGTAAGCCAAAGCCTGAGCTTGTTACGAACTGGAAAGAACTGGAACACTTTGCAGATTCTCCAATAAAAGATATGAGCGTTGATCTTTACAAGAAAATCTACCTTTTTACTTCATTGGAAAAATCCTGCATTGTTCCTATAGAGCAGTAAATTGTTATCCTGTTAAATTAGAACTATCCGGAAAATAATACTTCCGGACAGTTCATTATTTCAAAACTGAATCTACCAGTTTCTTAAAATCTTCGTCAATTCTTATATTCGGCAGAACCAGATCTTCTGAAATGCTGAAAACTCCGTCTTCCCCCTGAACTATTGCGTCCGGAGAAAGATCTGTCACATTGTTGTCATTTGCAGCGAATGTCGTAAACATAAAATCATCCTTTGAGTCGGAAAGAGGCTCCAATTCTTTTACATCATCATTCCGATTTATTTCTGTTATTTTCATAAAAGCCCCGTCCGACCTTTTTTTTGATCTTCCGAATCTTTTTCTGTTTTCGAATTCGGTTTTTCAGCATCAGAGTTTTCTTCAAGAATCACATTCAATGTGTTGTAAACAACAAAATTATCTGCTACTGAATTATCAACATGATCATCTTCTTTGCTGGCAAGAGAATCTCCCAACACAAGAGGCTCAGTCCCTTCAAACTGCGATATTTCATTACGCGGAGAAGTAAAAATTATAGATTTGCTTGAATCCTCAAATGAAGAAATTTCGATTTCTTCCAGCAGTTCTGCCTCTTCAATCAGTTCTTTATCAGATTTTAAATCATCTGTTTTGGAAACTTTATTTCGAATATCCGATTCTGGAATAAGGATATCAGGACTCTTTACATAATCACTGTTTTCCAGTTCCTTAATAAATTCCGAATTTTCAATAAGACCTGTTGTTTCAATTTCACCAGACTCATAAGAAGGATTTCTAAGAATGGAATCCATTTCTGACAATTTATCGATATTCTGACGCACAGTATCCGTAGATTTGCCAACAGACTGATCAGGACCAGCAAACTCCAATTCTTCTATAACTTCATCATCTTCCGGTGTAGAAGAATCCTTTGCAGACTCATTATCCAGTTGGATAGATTCAGTATTTTTTTCCACTAGTTCAAGCTCAGCAGGGGCTTCTTCAAGTTCTTCCTCAGGCTCCAAGTCGGCAGGTGCGGCATCAAGCTCTTCCACAGGCTCTAAGTCGGCAGGTGCGGCATCAAGCTCTTCCACAGGCTCCAAGTCGGCAGGGGCTTCTTCAAGTTCTTCCACAGGCTCCAAGTCGGCAGGGGCTTCTTCAAGTTCTTCCGCAGGCTCTAAGTCGGCAGGTGCGGCATCAAGCTCTTCCACAGGCTCCAAGTCGGCAGGAGCTTCTTCAAGTTCTTCCGCAGGCTCCAAGTCGGCAGGTGCAGCATCAAGCTCTTCTACAGGCTCCAAGTCGGCAGGTGCACCGTCTAGCTCTTCTATCGGTTCAACATCAGTTGCTTCAAGTTCATCGGCGTATTCTTTAGTTGCAAGTTCAACACCAATAGATTCAAGAGAATGCTTCTCTTTTGGAGGCTGACGGGACGGAAACTGTGTTACTGCCTGAACGCGCAAAGAACTGTTCGAAACGATATCCTGAAACATCCTGCGAATTTCAGTCATATCTGTGGAAGACAATCTGTTGATTCTGCCCGAATTATCCCCGGAAAGAATATTTATAATATCCTGCCAGCTTTGATTCAGGACAATGTCCAGATCTTCACCGTATTTCTTACCTCTTCGTCCAAGACTTTTCTTAATTTTTTGCGTAAGATTTTCTTTCTGGCTTTCCAGAAGAGCCGCAACCTTGGCCTTGTCCATACTTTTTTCAAAATATTCGTTAAGAAGTCCTACCTGGACAGCTTTTATCTTTGAAAGTATTACAATGTCATCATCTTTTCTAAGATTGAAAAAAATAACAATGATAAGACACACTGTTATGCCAGAACAAATAAGCAGCAGAATTCTGACATACAGAGGCAGAGTCAACATCTCTGCTGAATAAAGCCCACCAACGCGTATATATTTTGAAACATGACTTGTTATAAGATTCCAGGAAACAAATGTCTGATCCGAATCCGGAGTTTGATCAGAGGATTT